>JAGXLK010000597.1 GCA_018334735.1 Planctomycetota bacterium
GAAGAGCAATAGTGAGATAAATGTCATGTCCGTTCTTGGCTTTGCGGAGCGGGCGGTCACCGGGGCGACGAATGATTCGCCCGGAAGCATCGCACATTACTTCTTCTTGTCCTCCAGAACTTTGCAGCAGGCGGTCAAACGTAAGCTCGATCCCCGCCAGGCCGCGGCCATCGATATCAGTGAAACCAACGATATGAGAGCAGAGCCTGCCGGTCGGATGTTGGCGATAATATTCTTTTTGAAGGTGGATTCCTTTCAGGTCGAGTCGTCTGATGGCGCGGGCCTCCGGAGGGGAGATCTGACGTTTGACCCATACGAAGCGTCTATCACCGGTCAGTTTTTTGGCGAGGTGTTCCGGGTCAAGTTCGAGGATCCGTGAGAGCCGTAATGCGCTCCCTCGCGCTTCTTCGATGACGGCCGGGTCAGCGAAGACGCTCCACCGGCGAACACTCACTGCGAGCGTGCGTGCATTGCGGTCGAGTATGCGGCCCCTGCGGCCTGCGAGTGAACGCCGCACGGTTTGCTGCTGCGCAGAAAGTTCGACGTAACGCTGATGATCGAGGATCTGCAGGTGCACAAGCCGGGCGATAAGCAGGAGGAAGAGTATCGTCAGCGTAGTAAAACACAGGGCCGCTCTCATTTTGATGTCGCTCTGGGGAGAAGAGGGTTGAGAAAGTATTTTGCGGCTGGATGTGCTGTAATTTTTTGTTTTTTTACCCATTGTTTTTATTGTCTCTCATTTTGTTCTTCGGTCTCAGTCGTTTGCGATGTAGACGGGACAGACGGCATATGGGGTTGCGCAAAATCAACCGTTCTTTCAGAAGGCGGATTAACCTCGAGCCCCAGCTTGTTCACCAATTGAGAGATCCGCTGGGGGCTTTCCAATTTTTCAACTTGCGCTTCATAAGTCTGTATTCGGCCTGCCATCTGTTCTTCTGCGATTTTGAGTTCTTCAAGCTCGTATCCCGCTTCCCGTACTGCTTTCGTCTGCCAGGCCAGACAAAGGGCAAGTGCGGCGATGATTCCGAGCACATAAACGATACGGATAGCACGGATCACAAATCAGTCCTTTTCTGTTATCCGGGCAGCGCGCAGCTGCGCGGAGCGGGCCCGTGGATTAGCTTCAACTTCCTCGTCAGAGGGTTTAACAGGCGTGTCGGTGATGGGTTCTATAAGGTCCTGACTGCTCCAGGCGTTTTTTACGCGACGCGCTTCGAGACTATGCCAGGTGAGTACGGCGACTCTTCCACCTGGAGCGAGCAAATCGGGTATAGCGGCCAGCAAGCGATCCAGTTCATTTAACTCTTCGTTGACGTATATCCTGAGGGCCATTGCGACCCGTGTGGCCGGATGAATTCTCCACGTTTTATCCGGGCCTCGTTTGGCATAGATAGATTTTGCGATTTCAGCCAGTTCAGCAGTGGACGCGATCGGCTGTGTTTTTCTTCGTTTACAGATCTCTTGCGCGATAATGCGGCTGTAACGTTCTTCCCCCAGGTTTCTGAAAAGTTCAGCGAGTTCCCTCTCAGGCATTCGATTGACGACATCGTGGGCGGTGGGGCCGCCCGAAGTGTCGTATCGCATATCGAGGGAGGATTTTGAATCGAAAGAAAACCCGCGGTCCAGATCGTCAAGCTGGTGTGAACCGACTCCGAGGTCCGCGAGGGCGAGGTCGAACCCGTCGATTGCCATTTCATCCAGAATATAAGGAGCTTCTGAGAAACGGCGGTTATAGAAGCGTGTATCGCAGGGGAGTGTATCCTGGAGGCGATCTTTAGCGAGGTGGATGGCGGTCGGATCGACATCGAGCCCCACGATCATACCCTCTCGGCTCAGCTGCCTGCCGATGGCCAGGGCGTGACCGCCCGTTCCGATCGTCAAATCAATTGCGCGATCACCTGCATCGGGTTTGAGCAGCCGGAGCACCTCATCCACCATGACTGGCTGATGGATTCGTCGGTCTTTTTGAATTTCATTCCAAAGCATAACTGTTGACCGTAATTGGTACTTCGCGGCGCAAGACATCTACATTCCTCTGGTGGCAGACGGCGCATTTTCACTCCTCTGCGTCGCGCTGCGGAGGTAATTCGGACGAATTCACCGGATCCAGCACGTCAGGTCCCACTGTTTCGAAGGCATCGCGGCCCGTCGACTCGAATTTTTCGGCTTCCGACGCTCTGGCAACCGATAACCAGACGTTGTGGCTGGCCAGGACAATCTGCCCTTCCTGGCCGTCAATCCCCGCATGGCCGCAGAGGTGCTCTGGGATCTGGACGCGATTTTGCCGGTCGGCTTCGACAAACGTCATCATTCGGTAAAAATAATCTCTGGCAGCCCGCACTAATTCCGGATCGGTCCCCGGTGGGGGAGATTCAAAGCGCGAGATAGCTACCTGAATATTGGCAGCCGGGTAAAGGAAGATGCGATTCGCCGGACCGGGCACAAAATAGAAAGCCAGTTTCTGGCGGGCTGCGGGTGTAAGTCCCGCATCGCCACCGACACGTCCCAGTTCTTGCTGGAGGACGCCCGCCAATCGGTCGGGAATCCGAAAACGAAAACGATCATCAAGACTCAACGACTCACGATGACCGTAGATATGGACCAGGTCCGGGGCGACCGCTACGGGCTGTGCCGGGGAACCCTCCCCCCGAAACCCATCCAGTTCCTTCTGATTCGCTTCCGCGTTCACTGGCCACTCCTTGTGGTAGTTACGACCCTGTCGGGCTTGCACGAAAAAGGCGCTTTATCTGGAATCTTCCCTCTTTCTACCGGGGGGCACCGGAACTTGCACTACGTCGCCCGCTAACCTACTATATTCACCCGTTTGTATTTTTACTACACCCACTGATCACCAGATAAAAAAGGGCAATTAGATCTAAGCCGATAATAAGAAAGACTTTGAACAAATAGACCAAGAAAAATAGTTAAGCATTTCAATAGCAAATTCTACCGCTGATTGAGCGTTTGTCAAGTATTTTTTTTGCGGTTTTTTATGCCGAAGGGGAGACAGGGGGAAGCTCAGCGGCGCATTCCGCAATATGTGGGAATGTGTTGAGGTGGACACTGCAAGATGTTGTAGGGCTACCCCTGAGGTGGGAATTCAAAAAAAAAAAAGG
>JAGXLK010000598.1 GCA_018334735.1 Planctomycetota bacterium
AAAACGAATGGCAATTTGCGGGGTTGTATTGGCCGTTTTACGGCGGATCAGCCCCTCTGGAAAACCGTGCGTGAGATGGCGGTCTCTGCGGCCACCCAGGACCCACGGTTCAGAGGCCATCGGATCCAGCCCGAGGAATGTGAGAATCTGAATATCGAGATTTCCGTCCTCTCCACTCTGAAAAAGAGCGAACAACCTCTCAAAGACATGCAACTGGGTAAACACGGAATATACATCCGACGGGGAATGCGAACCGGGTGTTTTCTGCCTCAGGTTGCTGAAGAAACCGGTTGGGATAAAGAACAGTTTCTTAACAACTGCTGTTCGCACAAAGCGGGGTTGCCGGCGAATGCCTGGCAAGATAAAAAAACAGAGGTGATGCTGTTCACGGCCGAAGTTTTTTCAGAAGAAGAACCCGGAGAGGAAAGCACGGACGAGTAATAAAGAGGCGCGAATTATATTTCGCGGCTCTGAACGTGTTCGCCCCCACGGGTTGTTGCAAATTTGAGGTTTGTTGTATATTCTTTCAGTGAATTTGCGGGTGCAGCCGGATTGATGGCATGAAATCCACAGATTAAGAATGTTTCCCAGATCCCCGCCGAAGGGTGAGGCGGATTGATTGTGGCAAAAACGCAGCGTCCAGGGGGATCCTCTCATTTTGTTTTGGCGATGTGTTTTTTGTAGCTCCGGGGGAGGCGAAAAGGAATGTGCCTGCCCCGCCTCAGAAATTGCTGCTGTTTGAAATCCCAAAACTAAAACTCATATCAGCCGAATGACGCTGTTCACAGATCCCGACGTAAGTGCTGCAACGAAAGTCGTTTTCTTAGCCCGTACAGTCGTTACTGAAAGGAGGATTTTGCATGGGTGGTAAGATTATTGGTGGACTCATCGCGTTTGTGGTCGGCGCTGCGCTTTTTGGCGTTGGTTTCTGGATGCAGTCCCAGAAAAGTGCCATCAAAAAATATATGGAAACCGAAGGCGAAGTAATCTCGTCCCGGATTGATTCGCATACCGACAGTGACGGCGATCAGATGTACAAACCCGAGATTAAATATGTTTATGTGGTGGATGGCGAAAAATACGAAAGCGATCGCTACGCCTATCTGGGGTCGATCTCCTCCAGTTCCAGCGGGGGCGCACGGAAAATCGTTCATAATTATCCGGCAGGTGAAAAATGTGCCGTCTTCTATGATCCAGCAGATCCGATGAAGAGTGTTCTTGATAAGAAGCCGGGGGGCATTTACAAATGGTTCCCAATCATATTTTTGGGGATAGGCGGATTGGTTTTGCTTGTGCCGATTGGTGGTCTCGTGTTTTATGGCTTGATAATCGGACTTGTGCTGTCCAGCCGAAAAAAAACGCCTGAACCCGGCCGGGCTGAGCGAGCGGATTTTGACAGTGACAGGGGAGATTCTGACTCAAATGATCTCCCAAAAATGGAAGAAATGTGAGAAAGGAGCGAAGAATGCCAGTGGCTGATGAAATTGATTACACGATCGTTGGTGACGATATGCAGGCTGTTGTGGTAACTCTGGATGAGAATGAAGCCGTCAGGGCCGAAGCCGGGGCCATGATGTACATGACCCGGGGGATCGAGATGGATACCGGCGCGGAAGGGGGGATTTTTGGTGGATTGAAGCGAGTTGTCAGCGGCGAAAGTTTCTTCATCACCAATTTCAAGTGCGTGAGCCAGCAAGGTCAGGTGAGTTTCGCCGGACCCTACCCGGGGAAGATTATCGCTCTTGATCTCGCGGAGACCGGCCAGATGCTCTGTCAGAAAGATGCATTTTTGTGCTGCGCCGCGGGAGTCGACCTCGATATCGCCTTTACAAAACGTCTGGGGGCCGGATTCTTCGGCGGCGAAGGTTTCATCCTCCAGAGCCTTCAGGGTGACGGGCTTGCGTTTATTCACGCCGGCGGGGCGGTGGTGAAGATGTCCCTGGATCCAGGCCAGGATTTGCGCGTGGATACGGGTTGCCTCGTGGCTCTCCAGGCATCGGTTGACTACAATATCAAGTACGTCGGCGGTATAAAGACGGCTCTTTTTGGCGGAGAAGGGCTATTTTTCGCCCACCTGACGGGCCCCGGCGATGTTTACCTTCAAACCTTGCCTTTCTCCCGTCTCGCTGACCGCGTTGCCTCCGCTACGGTCCAGCAGAAAAATCGAGGGTGAGTTACGCGTTCTCAAGCAGGAGGTGAAGACCCTGTCGTTCCCCGCGCTCAATCTTCCTCATATCCTTGTTCCGCCCAGACCGATCGGCTGAAATCGATCGCTTGCCGGGTCGGTTTGATCTTGCCCCTGACGCTGGTGGGAACGTCTTCCCCGGTTTCTCGGGTTGGGTCGGGGGACCACTGATCATCCTCGTATTTTTGCCGAACTGATTCTTCCCGGAAGTCGGGGACCGGCACCGGAGCGCCGTCTTTCAGGGCGGAACGCCAGGCCTGAACCCCGGCGATGCTCATATCTATGGCCCGGTAGACGTTCAGGTACGGTTGCTGGCCGGTTCGAATCGCTTCGGCAAAATGGAAGTTGGTGAAGAAATCGCCCCCGCCGTGTCCAGCACTTACGGCTTCCTGGTGGTGCTCGGGGAAGTCCGGAAGATAGAGTTTCTCGACCGGTTCTCCTTCGTCCTTGTCAAAAGGTTCCCTGCGAACCCGCAGCATGTTTTTGTTCATCACCCGGCTGTTTTCCATCAAACCGGCATTGCCATGGATGCGGACGTAGTTCTGGTGGCCTCTCAGGCCGCCGTGGAGGGATTTGGCAACCGCCTGATTATCCATTTTCATCATGATGACCGCGGCAACATCACTCCGACGCACCGTTTTCGTGAGAGTCGGGTCGTCGTGATCGTAGGGCACGATAAATCCGCTCACCCGAACCGGGCGGGTGTCGGTGATGAACATAATCGGGGCGATGGAATGCGTGCAGTAATAGGTGGCGGGAATCCAGTTACGCCAGTGGTTCATGCCCACGCTGCGGCTCATTCTGGCGCGCGCGGTGTCAGGGTGGACGTATTCACCTTCCCCGTAGAGGAATTTCCCGACAGCCCCGTCCCGGTAAAGCCGTTGCATCTCCTGGTTGGGCGCCATGTAGGGGTAGTTTTCGGCGAGC
>JAGXLK010000599.1 GCA_018334735.1 Planctomycetota bacterium
CGTCTTCGAGGGTTTCTCCTTCCAGAAAAGAGCCCCGCGGCACAACCGTCTGGATAACGGTCTGGCCTTTCGTCTTTTCCTCGAGTTTTTCCTCCGACACCCTTTTTTCCGAGAACAACTCAAGACCCGGCACGTCGAGGAGTTTCAGCAGGTTTCGCCGGTTGGTGCGCATAACCAGGCGGTCTTCTTCCTCGAGTGGCCGGTCCTGGAATGGTTCCATCAGTTTCTCGCCGCCCCGGGTTATCTGGACAAGTTCGAGATCGAAGTCGAAATGGGTCAGCATATCCTTCACATTCATCCCGACAAATCGTGAATCTTTCTGAAGTATCAGCTCGGTCAGAAATTCTCCCATCTCATATTCTTCGGCAAGATCGACTTTCGGGTCCAGGCGTTCTGGAAGAAGATGGTGGCCGACAATAACAAGATAGAAAACTCCGACGCCGAGGATGATGAGACCGACGCCCGTGAACTCAAAAAACGAGAAAGGGTGCCCCAGAAGTCTTTCCGAGATATCGCTGGCCAGCAGATTCGTCGAACTGCCGATCAGCGTTAAGGTTCCGCCCATCATCGAGGCATAAGACAGAGGTATCATAAGTTTTGAGGGCGAGGTCTTAACTTTCCGCGCCAGGTTGGAGACCATCGGGATGAAAATAGCGACCACGGGTGTATTATTTATAATCCCGGCAATCGGCCCGGAAAGACCGGAGATTGTCGCCACCTGGCGGACGATGCTCGAACCGGAGATATTGGAAATTGTTTCTCCAACAATCTGGATAAGTCCTGTTCGGCGAATACCTTCACTCAGTACGAACATTGCCAAAATAGTGATGGTCGCCTGACTGGAAACACCCGAAATGGCTTGCGAAGGACCGACTTTGGTCCACGGTTCAAGCGCCGCGAGCAAAACGGGAATCCCAACGGCCATGACAAAAAGTGGCACCGGTTCGACCAGGAAAAACAGCACGGCGAGACCAATGATGCCGAGTGTAACGGCTGCGGAAGTCGTCAGCTTTTTGCTTTCTTCCGATGACAGAGAGGTTTGAGGAGCCTCATGGTCTGATGCGTTTTGATCCGTGGATACTCCGGCTGAGATCACCTGCTGTGAAGCCTGCCCGGCAGAAACGTGCCCCACTAATGAGAACACAAAAAAGAGAAAAAGAGGTAGAAAAATCAGAGTACTGCTGAGCCCCCCAACGATGTCGCGTTTCCACACAATCACTCCTGAGGAAACCGCCTGATCCAAACTTGTTTTCATAAACGTATTACCCGTCGACTTCGAAGCAGCACAGTTTGTTACACATCTTTGGCTGATTCAAAAATGTTAAAACACGATTCAGGATCTTTGCAAGTCCGAGTGAAAAAGGAAGTACTGAATCAGGTAACGGAAAGGGGCTCATCTGCTAAAACATGAAAGGTCACGTATTCAATTTGAGAGATCGCGTACTTCGCTCAAGTTCCGGCTGCTGCAAAACAGCAGGTCACAAATATCAGCAAACATAAAGCGTTTTCAAGCAGTTTGTTGAGACAAATAGTTTCCCATATTCAGACCCCATATGCAACTTTTTCGCCGCCCATCTTCTTCGTTCACGCATCCGCAAATAACGCAATGGCTTCAGCAGCCCGGTGTCCGCCGTCATCAAAGCAGGAGGCCATCAGTTTACTGGCCCTGGCCAAGGCGGCCTTCCCTCTTGCGCTATGATAGTTCTCAACATAAGACTTAATAAAAATCAGGGCGTCGTCTTCTGAAAACCCACCGCGAGCCAGGGAAAGACACATCCGCAATATATCCTGTTTCGTCCCTCCCCTTTCTACCCTCTTCGCTGGTTTTAAGATTCCCCCACTGGACAAATCCACAAGACTGTATGGGGATTTCCCAGAACGCGATGAATAAACGATATTCTTCAACATATAATCCCCGTGGAAAACGCCCGATTGGTGCACCCGTGACAGTAGTGCACCCAGTTGGGTAAGAACCACATGGCGGGAATCCTCTCCCTTCAGCACCCACGGTTCTTCTCGTTTCTGGTTCAATTCGCGAAGATCACGCCCCCCTGGTATAGAAACCGTCACAATAAAGCCTCCCGCATAAAAACCCCTTTTCTTGCCCGGGAAACGCCGCACGCCTGAAAGAACAAAATCCGGCACAGGTAGCTCGGATACCATAAAGCGGGAATACTGCTCCATTTCCTTCTCTATTTTGCTTTTATGCCAGAGAGTCTTCAGCGAATGCAGAGGACGACGGGGTAGCCAAAACTTCAAGTAGACCGATAATCCTGACGCAAGTTTTCGAAATTCATTAAAGCTTTTTCTTTTTCCTTGACTGCTCGCGAGAAGGTTTGCTTTCTTCACAAGGCTTTCCAAAAATTCAGCCTTAACAAGCTCGCGGTATTCAGGGGCGAAGGTAACCAAAAAGCGACAGAATTCTTCCGTTTGAAAAGATCCGCGCTTTTCCTGGTTTTCTTTGCCGGGAAGCACGACCTCTCCTATTCTATGATTGCTTCCTATAATTTCTTAACCTGCCACAAGCTTTTTGGTTTTTCCACATGCCCGAAAGCCATTTTGGAAAGCCACATGCCCGGACAAAATCGCAATATTCCGCCCCTCTATCAGACAGAGCCACATTACCCCCCCCATAGAGCTTTGTCAAATAAAATCGTCTGGCCGATGACGTCGTCGCCCGAAAGTACTTCTTCTTACAAAATAAATGAGTAAATGAAATTGTGAGAAACCTGCTTAGCGCTTAAGCTCACTTCGTGAGCACAAAATCGTTCCCCTGATTCAGGGAGGAAAAATCGTGGAATCTGAAGGCGTAGACGTGAAGGACTTCGGGACGAACGGAGACGGACAATTTGATAATGCGGAGGCCTTCGAACGAGCAGTTTCGGCTTTGAAGAATACCCGATACGGCACGATCCATGTTCCGGATGGCGTATTTCTTACCGGCCGTCCCATCCGACTTGGACATAGAATGTCTCTCAACATGGCTCCAAGTGCCAGAATTCTGGCGAGCCAGGATTTCGAAGGACCCGCGGTGGTCTTGAAAGGAGAAGATGGCAAACCGGACGATCTCGGTGATGACCACAGTTACCACGATTACGGGGGACAAA
>JAGXLK010000600.1 GCA_018334735.1 Planctomycetota bacterium
TGGCAGAAGATTTTACGGCGCAACCGAATAGCCCACGAACAGCCTGTCTTGAGGGAGTGCGCAAGTCCGACATTTACCTCGGGATTCTCGGCAAACGATATGGTGCACCTGTAGACTCTGGACTCTCCGCCACTGAGGAGGAATTTCAGGAGGCTCGTGAAAGGGGGATCCCGACCCTGTGGTTCGCCAAAGATTGTGAACGGGATGAAGCCCAAACCGCATTCTTTGAGCGCATCAGCAGTTATGAAAACGGATATTACATCAAGTTTTTCAACACCCCCGACGAATTAGGTGATTGTGTCGCCCACGCCCTTCGGAAGAATTTTGGGGAGCCCAGCATGTACAATCTGGACCAACAAAAAGCTACAAAATTGCTTAAACAACGCATACCTACGGAGAAGACAGGAAAGTATGGGGGCGGGGGCCAGCCTCGTTTGCTCTCAGCGGTGATTCCGGAGCGGCAGGGCGAACCTTACCTATCTCTCGTTGCACTTAGTAAAAGGCACGAACAGGATCGTCTTCTGCGGCCTGCCATGTTCGGTGATAGCGCTTTGCTGGTGTTGGAAGATGGAGTCGATACGGAAGAGACAACAGAGACACTCCTTTTCAGGCAGGGGGACGCAAGAAGTCGGCCTGTGAGGCAGCTTGAATTCTATCCGGACGGCACAGTGGCGTTCAGCGCATCTCAGCCGAAGCAGGACACGAGCCCGTTCGGACAGGTGAGTATGATCCAGGGACATATAGTGGAAGAACGCTGGGTAAGCGATCTTTTGGGCAGCTTTTTTGCTTACTGCACCGGATTTTTCGCGGATCTGGAAGAATCGGAACTGCTTTCAGCGTTCTACTTTTTGTCTGGTTTTGAGAACATCCAGAACAAATACTTTGGGGAATGCCCGCAGAATGCCCCAAACAGTATTCAGATAGGTATGGATAGCATAAATGATCCGTTTTATGTTCCTGAGTTTGCACAGCGCATCGTCCAGAAGGACATACATCAACCGGAAGATACAGCTGCACAAATTACTGCACAAATCGCCAGGGAATTCCGGGTCAGGGACCGTTATTTTGAGAGGTGAAAGTGTAATTCGAACCGCCATCTTGGACCGCATGAAAAGATTGATTCCTGGGATTTGCTACAGCCCCCAATATTAGGAGTTTCACGATGGAAGAAGATAGATTGCGCGATTTTATTTATCTTGACTTGCCACGCCTCGCATCGCTATATAGTCAATTAACCGGCGGCTTGGTCACGGAAACGGAGCTGTCAACGGATAGTGAGTCTGAAGAGCGTAATATCCGGAAGTATGACCTGAAAGTGTTCAAGCCTGAATTCGGTGGAAAAGATGTGTCTTCACAGCAATACGTTGAAACGCGGGTCATGCACCATGAAATATTCAATAGTGTGGAAAAATTACTGTTTGAAAATGGATATGCCATCGATATAAACGAATCGCTCTGCCCATCTGACATACAGGATGGAGAAGCTCGCGAGCGGTTCAAAAATACGTTCTATATACGAGCAACGGGGTGGACCATGATCGAGCACTATGAGGCAATGAAAAATGTAGCTGAACGCTATAATGAGATCATAGAATTCGTCCGAAAAAGCCAAAATTACGGTATACAGGAGTCTGAAGAATATACGGAGCTACAAAAAAAGATAGCTCAGAAAAAAGAAGCTGTTCAATCGATCAAAGACAGAAACAAAAAGGCGGTTCAAGAGGCGCGGTTAGACACCCTTGAGAAAGATCTGGACAAACTTTTGAACTCTGGGACAGAATTGGAAAATGTGGAAGAGTGGATTGTCGATGGGTTTAAAACTTGGGTGGACACGTTCATGTCGAACGCCATTTATTTTCACCTTTATCCCTTTGATGACCTGGAGAATTTTCATGTGAAGGCAAACCTGAAGTCGGAGCGTTTCATGGATGGGGAGATAACCGCGGTTGACTATGCTTACTCTGGCCGACCAACTGTTAAACTGTCCCTTCTTGGCTTAATCACTTCTGTGCCTCCTGAAGAGGAACCTCCTTTTGATCCTATGACTGAATTCGAAGGCCATGAACCTGAAGACGAGGAAGACGACCCCGTCGGATTTGAATCTGCTATACGTGGAATGTTTTCCGCTTTTGAAGAGCTGGAGAGATTCGCTAAATTTGAACGTTACCCCAATATAACAGTGTATCCTTTGGCGGTTTTCCGAGACATTCGACCAAATGAAGGGGTGATCAATGATTAGAGAGTTCAGAACACCAAAAGGATGTAATATGTAAGGACGAAGCCAACCGTGTGCTTCAGCAAAAACCGACCCGTAGTTGGAGGCCCCCGCTTTTGCGTCTGCGGACCTAACAAAATGACCATTGCCAATTCCATATTTTAGAGGCATGAGAATACAACAGAAAATCCGAACGATTTTGAATGAACCGGAGAGCGTCCGCCAGAACCTGCTGTCGCTCTCGGACGACATCTGGCCGTCCATTGCCTATGCCGATCCCATCGGCATGGCATAAGATTGGGCCCGGCGAGCATTGAGCTGGGATAAACGACATCTGAGGTTCAATATGCAAGAAAACCGAGGCCTAGTAGAACTCGCTGTCGAGCCGATTCGAATAGAAAAAATAAGGGAACTGGCAATTTCATGAATCTCAATCAGCTTTGGCCTTGATTTACTCAGGCTGGCTCAATGGTGGCTCAGGGTGGAGTGTGCGTCCGAATTGCAACTGTAACCGCGCCAGAAAGGAAGTCATCAGGATGTGTTACCTTGCTGACGATATGGATTGGGACGAAGATATTTCCGCGGGGATACTGATCAATGGAGAGATTACATATGGGCTTATTGATGAGGATCTTGCCCGCGAGATTGCTGCGGTACACGCAGAGGTGCTCGTTGACTGCTACATTGATCAGACCGTGCTCTCCAAAGCGGCAGAATTGGGCGGGAAAAATATCGGCACGTATTTGAAGGAACATATCTTACCGGACGAGCCAAGGATTATTAGTGGAGATTCGGGCGAGGTGTTGGCCCGGTCGGTTCTCCAGGAATGGGGAGACCAACCTTCAATTCCAAATTATCGCTGGCGGAATAAGGAGCATAAAAAC
>JAGXLK010000601.1 GCA_018334735.1 Planctomycetota bacterium
TCTGCATTGCAAATGAGGGGCTCCGTCAACTGGTCGTCAAGGATGCAGTCCGCCGCATTGAAAACAACCCGGAGACGGACAGCATCTCCATGGATCCCTCGGACGGCTCCGGTTGGTGCCAGTGCAAAGAATGCCAGAAAATGGGCAGCGTGAGCGATCGGGTCGTGCTGCTTGCCAACGCCGTGGCCGAAGCGATCAACGAATTGGGATACGGGGAAAAATACGTTGGAATCTACGCCTACAACATGCATTCGCCGCCCCCGAGCGTTGACGTCCATCCCAGGGTGATCGTGAGCATCGCCACCGCTTTCATCAAGGGCGGATACACGTTCGAGGAACTGATTGATGGCTGGGCCCAACGGGCGAACATGATCGGGATTCGGGATTATCACGACGTTTACCTGTGGAGCAATGGCATGCCGTGCCGGGCTCGGGGCGGGCGAATTAAGTATCTGACCGAACGGATTCCGTACTATTACGAAAAAGGCGCTCGATTCATAAACTCCGAAGCGTCGGACTCCTGGGGTGCCAACGGCCTGGGCTACTACCTGACCACCCGATTTGCCTGGGACGTGGATGCAGTCGAAAAGGTGGATCAATTGATCGATGATTTTCTGACGAGGGCTTTTGGCCACGCACATCAACCGATGCGGGTGTTCTACCGGCTGATAACCAAAAAACCCGAGAGAGTCCGCACCCACGAAGATCTGGTGGCGCGCATGTACGAACACCTGGCGAAGGCGCGGCGTCTCGCAAAAAGTCCACGGGTGCATGCAAGACTCGATGAACTTGTCGTCTATACCCGTTACGTGGAGTTGTATTTCCGGTACGCCGACGCCGACGGGTCAAAGGCCCGCAAAAGGGCCGCGCAGGACCTTTATCGGCACGCTTACCGGATGCAGGACACGATGCTGATACACATTGGGGGGCTTTTCCGTGCCCTTCGGAGACGGGGCATCGGCGTACCGGATGAAGCTGACGCGGGAAGACTTTCCGTTGATAAACCTCTCAAAAGAAGCGCATCCGATAAAAAAGTGGATTCGACCGCGAAAGAGAGCGAGGAGATCGCCGACCTTCTGGGCGATGTCACGGCCGGCGGGCAAAAAGAAGGCCCGAGCGAAGACCTGCAGAAACAGATGAAAGAATTGCACGTGGTGGATATCGACGACTGGACCAGCGATAAACTGTTCACCGACGATGAGATCGCTGGAATACTGGAGGCGGGGCTGAAAAACAACGAAAAGGACAAAATAGAGTTTAAACCCGTCTCCTACAGCAATGACCTCGTGCCAGTTGACGAGCTGGATCTGAAGGACGTGAAAACAGAACATTATTCCAATTACCGCGGGCGGCATACGCTGTATACGTGGTTCAGCAAAGGGAACCGGCAGATTACCCTGCAGGTAACGGGAGGCAAAATCTACAGCGGCGTGCTGGGCGACATAGAGATGCAACTTGTCTGGATCGACGGCCAGAAGGAAAAAATAATCCAGGACGTGATAATATCTCCCGACGGTAAAGGCAAAACGCATGAAGTCGTATTCAAGACGCCCCACAATGGGCTTCACAAGATCCAGTGGACCGATCACAGTGACATGACCTACATCGAGTGGCCCCCGGGCCAACCGATGACGTTTCGATCCAGCCTCAATGACGCGGAACATCCTCAACATCGATGGAACCGGTATTTTTACGTTCCCAAAGGCACGAAAGTCGTTGGCGGATTTACCACTTCCACCAACGGCGTTTTGTTAAACGCAAGTGGCAAGAAAGTTTTTGATTTCGGCCAGCTGGACAGCGCCGATTATTTCAGCGTACCGGTCTCGGATGGTGAGGATGGTCGGTTATGGAAATTCTATCGTGGCACCGGCGATCGGCGGTTGATGACAGTCCCCCCCTACCTGGCACGTGACGAGGAGGAGTTGCTTCTCCCAAGAGAGGTCGTGGAAGCCGACAAACAGCGCTGAATCAATATGTGTAAATATTTGCAACCGCGTTACAGTATCGGGGAAACAGCTTTTCTTCCTCTCCAGTTAGCCCGTTTCCACAAAGGGCGCCGCTACGCTTATAGCCCGAGAAATCCCGCGAAAAAGTCATTGCGTATCTCAAGGAACCTGCTTGTCCGCATTCTGAACTCCAGCCCCGCGGGAGCGGTTCTGAAGTCCAGTCCGCTCACGTGTCATAATCTTCTTCATCCACGGGACGAGCCCGTGGGGGCCGTTGTTGAGGCGGCTGCGGTTTCTAGCCAACTAATCTGTCTCACCCGCGGTACAAGACCGCGGGGGTCGGAAACCCAGGAGGAAGAACGGTTCAAGGACGCATGTAGCACAGGCTCTCCAGCCTGTGGACCGGGCCGTCAGGCCCGGATAGATGGCTTCAGGTTTTCGTTGTTCAGGGATACGGGAGACCGGGGTATATTCCGGGAAGTTTCAAAGACCCGGAACTGCCGCACTTTCGGAAAATGCCCGAGAGCTGTAGGTCCGGATCGCCGAGCCGGACCTGCCGTTTGTCGTTCCTGCGTAATACCAGCAGCCCGCCGGACCGCGTTCCGAACTTCAGCCCGCTCACAGGGAATGGAGACTCGAGTTCAGCTGAGCCCGCCACCAGCGAGCGAAACTGGACTTGAGGCGGGCGAATGTGGAAAATGGCTACTCGGACGAAACAGCCCGCGTTCTGAACTCCAGCCCCGCGGGAGCGGTTCTGAAGTCCAGTCCGCTCACGTTTGATGTCAGGAAATACGACAAAAAACCACCGATTCCCTTTCGTCCCTTAAGTCCCTTCCGTCCCTTCTCCAGCCAGGCATCGCCACCTTCCGACCAACTCACAGATCTCAGTCGGCCCCGACCTACGCCGACTGAAAGATAAAGCGGCGGCAAGCCACCGCAGTCCAAAGATGGCGCTCCGCGCCATTGCGTGCAATCGCGAATGGTTCCGTCCTCCGTCGGCCCTCTGCCGGGAGCGCGACGATTAGCTCAATACGTATGTCCAGCTAGCCCGGGTTTTACGGATAATTGGAAGCCATTCTTGCCAAATTGCACGCGGCTTGTTTACTGGATACCGTTGAAAGCGCTTCTACACCAAAAAATCCGGGCTAA
>JAGXLK010000602.1 GCA_018334735.1 Planctomycetota bacterium
GTTCACACGTTCCAGTCCGGCGGTTCGAGGTGGAAAAGTTTACATTGGTGATGAACGAGGTCATATGGTCTGCTACAGCGCTAAGAACGGCAAAGTGTTGTGGAGAAAGCCGCTGGGAGACCATATTTCGACCTGCCCGGTCGTGCTGGGAGATAGTGTGGTATATGCGAGCGAAGACGGCAAAATCGCGGCAATAATGCCGTCGGGATCGGTCCGTTGGAGGCGTGATCTGAAGACGCGTATCAGCGGCCAGCCCATTCCGACGCGGGAGCAGCTTATCGTGCCTACTGACAATGGACTTTATGTTTTGAAATCGGACGATGGGAAGGACGATGAAAGGTTTGTCCCGCCTCGTAAGGCGGGCAAAGTTTATACCGCCTTACCCTATAAAGGTTTTTTGTGTCTGCTGAGAGGTCGCCCATCCGTTTACAGGGCTGGCGGAAGGAACTTTGTGAATTACGGTGGCACTGTGGAGATCTGGGGTCCAGAAGAGGAGCCTGAGATGTCGGAGACACGGGAAAAGGGTACCGGAGGTTCGAAGTGAAAAGAGTTTTAGGCGCCAGAATAACGGTGTGGATCGCGGCTTTGTTGTTTTTGTCGTTGAACTGTCCCGTCGCGGCCGAGCCCCATAATCTCGTTGAAAACTTTACCGCGAGGCTCAATTCAAGCGACCAAATACACTCTTCGGTTGTGACCACAGATCCCTGGCGCGGGGTTGGCCATGCGCATTTGACCTACAAGGCCGAAGGGCGCCATCGAAAGGCCAGCTTGTTTTTGCCAGATGAAAAATACCGAATTCCAGGACCGGGAACCGTAAAAATGTGGGTTAAGGGAGATGGGTCAGGTAATAATCTGCGAATCTGTGTGCGACATGCCAGAGTACAACATGATCAGCATGGACGTCGTCGCCTGCAACACCATAAAGACATCTGGTCCAGGCAGGTCAAGCTCGATTTCGCAGGATGGAAACGGCTGAGTTTCGATATGAGCGAAATTCCCGATGACCGGTCGGCATGGTGGCGGTGCCTTGAGATCAAAGTTCCGCGCGGGCAAGAAGCGAAAATGAGCGGCAAACTTGCTCTTGATGAATTTGTTCAGATTCCCAAAAAGTCGAGACCAAAGGGGGCTGTGGCTGTAACACTGATCGGGCCGCGGATACGCAATTTCAGCCGCAAAATCGCTGTCTCACTGGATGTCAGGAATTTCACCCGGAAAAGCCAGGAAATCAAAGCTCGATTGGTGGCCACTGACCGAAATGAGAATCTGGTTCTGGACCGGGACTTTACTATCAAGGCCGAACCGTTCGCGAGAATAAGCGCCGATGAAAACAAGACTTCTGAACACCATCTTCAACTTATGCCCGATCAAATCGCGCAATTTCTTCCACCTTTCAAAGTCCAGTGCGATGTCGGATCCGAACTAACCGATCTTTCGGTCAGCCGTAGTTTCAAAGTGGTGATGGGCAATAGTATTTATCTGTTTGATGACCTTTCAGATGTTTACGGGCGCTGGTTTACCGCGGGCGGCGGAGGTTTGAAAAGTATGCGGCATTGGCCGAAATGGATAATGGGAGAGCAGCAGAGATATTCCCCGTTCTACCAGACGTCGGCCAGGCTGACACGTGTGCCGGTCGAGCACAAACCAACCGGCAAACTACTGGCCGAACGATACCTCGGAAAGTATGCCATGAAATTCGACTATTGGGGCAACGCTGCGGTTTATATGACCCGCCGGCGTTATCTGCCCGGGAATGCCTACCGGATGGGGGTCTGGGTAAAAGGTGACGGCAACGGTGCTGAATTGTGGGCTCGTTTTCTCGATTACACAGACAATGCAGATTTTTGGCCCGGTGGGTGGAAACGAATTGGCCGCGGTGGGCGATTGGTCTGCAGACTCGATTTTACCGATTGGAGATATTTCGAGGTGGAGTTGCCAGGTGGAGGTATTGGACGCAACACGCCTCGTGGTTCAACGGATGCGCTGGATTTTCCCCTTGAACTGACCGCTTTCCGCATCGAACCGGGGAAAGAAAAGACTTCCGGGTCCGTTCAAATTGGAGCCATTCACGTTCATACGCAGCAACCGCAACGAAAAACTCTGGCCGTGCAAGTAGGGTATGAAGATGCGGAAAGACGTTGGGGGTCGGAAGGCGATGCATGGGCCGCAGTGCAAAACAGCTGGCCGGGAGGCGGTCGGAAGGTAAGAGTGACCTGGAACCTGCTGGACCGAAAAAATGAAGAAATTGCATCGGGACAAAAAGAGCTCGGACTTAATCCAGTAGCAACGGCAAATGTTGAGATACCTCTGTCAAAGTTCGCGGCGAAAATTGAGAAATGTCTCGCACCTTTCCGCCTTCAAGTCGTTGCAACGGATACGGAAGACTTTTCTACTTCCACGACACGTGAATTGATTATCGCAAGACCGGATTCCTCGGCTTTAGTTGCCGATTTTGAGGCGGAACGGGGATACCTGGGAATGCTGCCGAGGGGCATGGAACGCAAGAAACCGGCCGGGGAATACGTGGCCTGGACGAGCGCTAAAGTTTCGCATGGGGGGCAAAGATCGCTGGCCATCAATTGGAAGAAAGAAGCCGGACTCCAGTTGCCTGTATCCGTCGATCCACCTTTGCCGGGCGTCCCTGTCGAGTTGAGTTTGTGGGTCAATGGGGATGGTAAAGGTGAGATAATGTATCCGTTGATCGGGGACAAACGCGGGGTCAGTCATGGCGCGCACGGCGGGCAATGGGATCTGTTTTTGCCACGCACAAGCGCGGGTAAATTTCAAAACGTGGTTAAGGTTGATTGGAAAGGATGGAAGAAGTTGACTTTCAACCTGCCGGTTATTCCTCCGACATGGCAGGAAAAACTGCCGGTGCTGGGTTTTGAGGCCAGTTATCCGCTCGGTGTACATCTGATGGTGGACGGACGAGATGCATCGGCAGAAACGGGCACGATCTATATCGATGATTTGCGTGCTGAAACACATCTTGCTCCTCAGCATCGAGTCAATATGCGGTTAAGACCGATGGGGAAGACGAATGTCCTTGGGCTCGGCGAAGCGGCGCGCGTTTTGGTGACGAATCACGGGATGGCAG
>JAGXLK010000603.1 GCA_018334735.1 Planctomycetota bacterium
GCCTCGCCAGTATGATGGCGTTGTGTATGGAGAGAAAAGCGGGAGTTTTTGGCCTGCAAGGGGTACCAAATGCTCGGTAAGTTATCGCTGAAAATTCTGGGAAAAGATGGTCCAGATGTCTGAGAGACGTTGCCTGCGTGATGGGAGAAGTTTTCGTTTCTTGACAGGCGGTGATGTGTCTGGTAGCGTCCGGCCAGCAGTTGTAACAACTTCCGCTGTAATTATTGCGTAATAGAAGGCAAAAAAAATGGGAAAAATATCCGGTGAAATTGCCGAGCAGCTTCAGACTGTGTTGGAACAAGCAGACATCCGGCAATGGGTCGTTCAAATGGTCGAAGAAATGGTGAATATTGAAACAATTCCTTCTGAGGATCTCAAGACAGCGGCCGAGCAAGAAAGCCATGTTTTCGATCTGATAGAAGAGCACGTTCGCGATATTTACGGTACCGAATGCGAGGTGGAGCGCGCCCCGATAGATCCTCGTATTCAAGAAGAACCAGCATATACACAGCCTTTTTATGCTGGTGGCGCAGATGGCGAAGTGCCATCTGCGGATATGGTTTACGAGAATCGTTGCAACCTTGTTGTCAGAATTCCCGGGCAAGAGAAAGGAATTCTTGCGATTAACGCCCATGTCGATACGGTCGGACCCTTTTTCCCGTTTGAGAAAAAGGGAAACAGGTTGGTGGGGCGGGGAGCTGTGGATGACAAAGGCCAGATTGCGATGATTCTGGCGGCGGCGCGGATTCTGAAGCAGGTCGGGGAAGTTTCGGAAGAGGCGACGCATCCCGATTTGTGCCTTCAGTTTGTTATTGATGAAGAAATGGGAGGGAATGGTTCACTCTCTCTCGCAGCGGATCGCCAGCGGCGATGGGATTGCGTGATTGTCTGCGAAGCAACAGAACAAAAGGCCCATCCTGCTAACCGTGGCGCTACCTGGTACCGCATTGAGCTGTCCACCAATAGTCGGATTAATGCTGGTTTGGTCGGAGCTGAGATTCTGCTCGCCTTGAGAAAAGAAGGGGAGACGATCCGTTCCGAGAGCGATCACCCGCTGTTCCCGGATCGTCCCGTTCAGACATGCAACGGTGAGTTCGGGCCGTGGGGAATGCATCCTTCGAGAGTATGCCCCATGATGGGACTTTCTGTGGTCAGCCGAGGCAATGGCTCGGATGATTTGCGGGATCGCGTGGATTCCTGTTGTCAGAAGGGATGTGATGCCTACTGCCAGAAGTACGGGGACGCGACCGAGAAACCAGATATCGATGCGCCCGGCCAACCGATGGTGATTCGGCATTACGATATTGTGGAGGGGGACTCAGACGTGTTTGTTGCGGTGTACGGGCGTTCAGGACATATGGGCAAGATTCGCGAACTTGACTGCGCGGCCACGAAAGCGGCCTATATTTTCCGCGAGTTGGCCGACGAGTTCGAGGATGATGAGGTTGAGCTTATGCTGGCCGATGCCCCGCCGGCTGAACAACAAAGGCCTCCCCAAAGTCGCGACGACGAAACTTTGTATTTCGAGCCCAATCCGGATTCACAAGGGGGGCTGGTGTTGGAAGGCGGACAGGGTTTTGTGCCGACACACTCGATCGAGGATGTGCAGGCGAGGGTTGAAAATGCTGCGAGGGAGGCTATGAAAAAATATCTGGAAGAAAAAGGAGAAAGCCAGGATGCCGCCTCGCTGAGAGTTAGTTTTGAACGGTTGCATAATAATGCTTTTGAACGTCCCGTGGAATGCCCCTGTATGCGAGCAATGGTTGCTGCGCGAGAGGCAGCAGGTTGCAAGGCTCAAAAACCGATTCGTGGTTGGGAAGTCAGCTGCGACGCGCGGCTTTTCGCGGATTTGCGACCCGGATCCGATATCGTAACGTTCGGAGCGGGCGAACTACGCTACGCACACAGCGAAGAAGAAAGTGTGAGGACTGATGAGATCATGACGGGGGCGAAAGTTCTCGCGTACTTTGCACTGCTTTATGGCATCTGATAGGAAGTGCTAGGAAGTGCAGATCGGTCTGTCAGTGGACCCCCTGGATGTGCAGCAGCTGCCAGACAAGAAAGATAATTGTCCCGAGGAAAATCGCACCGGCAATAAGATGCGCCCACAGCAGGTGCTTCATTTTTTCGTCGCGCTTTTGTTCTTCGCGACGCAATTCAGCCATTGCCTGACGCAACACGATTACGTGTCGTTTCACAGCTTCTTTCAGCCTCTTGTTATCGGCCTCCGTCTCGACGTTTTTTCCCGGCGAAATATCTTTTTGGCGGGGAATGATACCCGTGCGTTCTTTGAGAGACCTGAGCACATCTTCCTTCCGATACCGCCGTGCGGATGCCTGATATCTTGCGGTTAAGTGGACGCGTGAGGGCCAGCAATCTTCGCGGGCCCAAACTGTCAGTTCCTGGAGAGACTGTCCCGTCATAGCCGAGGCTTCGGCTGCGGTGACCCAATCGTCCGGTTCTCTTTTTCTCGCTGTTGACATGTGTTGGGATCATAACGAGATCGGGAGGCGGAAAACAAGAATTTCTCAAGATCACGGTTTCAGCCGGGGGTTTCGAGCGGATAGTGACTTTAAAAACGCAGTGCTAAACGACGGGAGATCTGGCCACTATGAGCTGAGGATTAGACAGCAGGATCTGGACGGGCTATCATGAGATACGATAAGATCTCTTCCAGCTTTTTTTGTTTCTTTACTGACGGTACATGATTAATGCCTCAACGCGTTCCATTCGGTTGTCTGGCCCTGGCGGTCATCATGGGCATGCTTGTGATTTTCCCGCTTCTCCTGGCTGATCTGGCGCTGCACGCGCTCGCAAAGCTTGGTTTGACCGGCCCCGTTTCTCTCCTGGTAATTCTTGGTGTTCTCTTCGGTGGTTTCATAAATATCCCGGTCAAAAAAATTCCGCGTGAGGAAAAAATTCAGGTGCCACGGATCGCACTTTTCGGGATTGGACAATTCCTCCCGAGTCTTGTAACCCGGCGCACATATACGATCATTGCGGTTAATCTCGGTGGTTGCATCATTCCAACCGGCATTGCTATTTATGAACTCTGGAGGCTTGGGCTGGAAGGAACGGGATTCTCTTCTCC
>JAGXLK010000604.1 GCA_018334735.1 Planctomycetota bacterium
GAGTGTTGAGGGTATGATCCGCAAGGAGGGCACTGACCCCGCCTCTTTTGCCCTTGTGGTCAAGAAAGACAGTGTTGACATACAAGGTCTGTCTCCGGAGAGCACACTCTTTGCTACATACGAGTTTCTCGAACAACTCGGCGTCCGGTGGTATATGCCCGGTGAATTTGGGCGCGTGGTTCCGAAAACCCAAAAAGTTATTCTTCAGCGACAGAGCACGGTCCAGGTTCCGTCCTTCCCGGCGCGTTGGGCCGCAGGTTATGCCGGCCGTTTCAAGACGTGGCAACGAAGGATGCGAATGGGAGGACCTTTCTTCCCGCCGGCCCATGGCGTCCACCTGCCTAAAGGCTATGGGTTCAAGGAACACCCCGAATACTACGCCCTCATCGACGGCAAAAGACGTAAACGCCAGTTTTGCGTTTCGAACGAGGATGTCGTAAAGGGTGCCATCAAAACCACCCGAGCTTTCTTCCGAAAACATCCGGACAGGCGGTGGATCGGGATGGGACCGAACGACGGACGGGGTTTCTGCCAGTGCGAAAAATGCCGGGCTCTGGATGGGGGAGATTGGGATCCCTTCGCCAACCACATGTCAATGACCGATCGGTATATGTGGTTTTTCAACCGGATTTTGGAAGGGATTAAAGACGAGTTTCCGAACAAGAAGATATGTTTTTATTCCTACGCTTCTTACAATCGACCTCCGGTAAAAGTTGAACCGAACCCGCGGATCGTTCCGGCATTTGCTCCCATTACCCTGTGCCGTATCCATGGTCTGGGAAACCCGGTCTGCCCTGAAAAGAACGAATATTATCGCTGGCTCATTCAGGAATGGGGCAAGATACTTCCGGACGTGTACGACCGAGGATACTGGTTCAATCTGGCCGATCCGGGGACGTTGTTCCCCATGGTTCATCGGATCCGCGATCAGGTTCCGCTGGCGCACAAGCTGGGCATTACCGGGTGGCGCGTTGAATGTCTGACCCACTGGGGAAGCGAGGCTCCGTCGCTTTATATCGCGGGGAAACTGATGTGGAACCACAAGGCGGATGTGGATGCGTTGCTCAAAGATTTTTACACCCGGTTCTTCGGTCCGGCGGCCCCGCAGATGGCAGAATATTTCACCACCATCAATGAGGTCGTGCGAGATGCCGATTATCATACGGGCAGCAGTTATGATATCCCTCATCTCTATCCTCCGGAGCTGCGTAAACGCCTCATCGGTATCTTTGACGCTGCCAGCGAAGCTGCTCCTGAGGCGCCGTATTCCTCAAGGGTCGAGGCATTCCGCAGAGTTTTTCTCTATACGGAAGCGTTTTGCCGTATGCTCGAAAAACGGGCCGTTCACGACTGGGCCGGTGCCCAGAAGGCTCTGAAAGATATCGATTCGCTCCGCGAAAAGCTTGTTTCCTACGACCCACAGCTTGTTAACGGAAGATACGCCGTATCGTATCTCCGTCGGTTCTTCCGGCCATGCACGGAACAGGGCTACGGTCGGACAACGGGCGGAAACCGAATGGTGGTGGGGCTCGACGACGAATGGTCTTTCAAACTGGATCCACAGGGGGTGGGAGAATCACTGAAATTCTATAGCGCTGAATTGACCGGTGGTAACTGGCGGACGCTGCGGACCTCCACTCTCTCCTGGAGCGACCAGGGTCTGCGTTACTACAAGGGAGATGGTTGGTATCGGCAGGTCGTGACTATCCCGGCGGAATACGAGGGTAAGAAGATAATGCTCTGGTTCGGGGGAGTGGACGAGCAGGCGAAAGTCTGGGTGAACGGAAAGTTGATCGGAGAGAGCCCGGGCCGTGCTCTTAAGCCTTTCGAAATGGATGCGACGGAATCCGTGCTTTTCGGGGCCGAAAATGTGGTGGCCGTCCGCGTGCGCAACGAACGTTTGAACGAACTGGGCACAGGAGGGATTACGGCACCGGTCCTTTTCTACGCGTCGGGAGAGGGCGGCCCTGCTGAAAAGGGCGATGATCGCGATGTCACGCCGGCCGAGTTCCGGTAATTCGGTTTTTAGTCTGGTTCCTCCGATTCCGTGCGGTTTGAGCTCTTGCCTTTCCTTTTTGGCGGATACCGACCCCGGTCAAGGCCGGCGAATGACAAAGCGGTGGCTCTGCAGTTTAAAGCCTGGGTCATCGCGGGCGGCAGGCCCACCTTAATCGGTCAGCGTGAGAAAATATCGTTCTGCGCAAAGTGGCGGCAAAAAAAGGTCTTTGAAGATGGAAATCGAAGATTACACTTAGATCCCTTTCAGTTGATCTGAAAGCACAGCTCAGTGGGAGACATTTTGGTTGATACGAACCGATCACGGCGGTATGTTGGAGGTATATAAGGAGCGTCGGTGTGTGAGTTCACGGATTGGGCCGTACGAGCTATCGGAGGGATGAGAAGGAGGTTTACCGCAATGAAAAAGGCGCACTTTTTTATCGTCCTGGTGCTTTGCATGTTTTTATCCCTGGGGTTGGCTGCGGGCTGCAAACAAGAAGGAGGGGACGAGCAGCCGAATCAGAAACGGAAGAATGAAAAGGAAGCCAAAAAAGAAAAGAAAGACAATGTGGGGATGAAAGACGTCATTGATTACGGGACCGGTAAAACCCCTCTTGAGATAAAGAAAAAGTCCGAGAAGAAAATTAAAGAGATCCAGGAAAAGCACAACAAACAGCTGGAAGAGGCGGGCCTTGATACGAGCACCGATTGAATCGAATCAGGTCAAATCCCATCGGCACATGTCATGAAAGGAAACAATATGCCGAGTATTTGGCGAAAGGGAAGGCGTTTTGGCGTTTGGATGATCGTCGTAACCCTTATTGTGGGCTGCGGCGGAGGAAGCAGCGGACCGGAGACGAAAAGCATTGATGACCTGCTCAAACATTTCGAGGCTAATAACGTTGGTGTGGGGATGGGGGCTGACAAAAAATATGGCCCGGCCTGGCGAGGTGTAAAGGGGAAAGCTGTGAGTTTGGATTTCTCGAAAGTTATTATTTACAAGTTCAATCTCGCCAAAGAGAAACACAAGAAAGAACTTCAGAGGCTCGAAGAAGCGGGAGAGATTGCGATGAGCCGGCACGCGCCCGGGC
>JAGXLK010000605.1 GCA_018334735.1 Planctomycetota bacterium
AGCATACGCCGCAACGTGGCTCTGGGGGGAAGATGGGCCGCCATAGCGACGAGCAGGGAAATGGCCAGCGCGCTGCCCAGAACGCAGAACCGCTCGCTCAGAGCGATCATCACCGCAAACACAAGCCCCGCCAATATCCGTGGACGCGGGTCGAGACGGTGTATCGGCGAGTCTCCCTGGGCGAATGTTTCGCAAACCATGTTGAGTTGAGAGTTGAGAGAGAAGAGTAACGGATGCAGACTATATAAAACGGCGCATGCCGTTCAGGAGTAAGAACTTACGAAAACAAGAAGTGTTCACAACGTCCGACCAGTGCTACTGTGCCGGAAGATGTCTGTATTTTCCAACGGATCAGGAGTTCTGAATTGGGCAACAATAGCTCCCAATTATCCGTAAAAGCCGGGCTGGAACAATTTTTCGGGTCCGCTCGGGGTCCTCTCCTTGTCATTGAGAAATATCTTCGTCCCCGGACTTATCATCCCCATTCTTCCCGGATCGTGAGAGCAGATACGATGTGATTCCGAGGATGCCGAGGATGTAACCAATTCCGCCGAGGGTGTCCTGGAGGCGGATTTTTGCGCGGGTCCTGTCGAGTTCTTCACGCAGAGGGCGGATCTGCCGCTGGACGGCGTGTTCCACGATCCGCTTGAGTTTTGTCTCTCCTTCGGCTCTGGTTTTTTCCTCTGGAGACTTTTCTTCATCACCGGGAGGCTCTTTCGCTTTCTCGGGTTCCGGGAGATCTTCTGGAAGGGCTTCGGCAGCGATCTCGAATTGGGCACGGTGGCCGTCGGGGCTTTCGCAAATCACACGATATGACATCCGACGCCTCGTCGTGAATTCAAACTCACCATTGTCGTCCGATTTTGTACGGTCCAGCGTCTCGCCGTCAGCGGCTTTCAGGACGACTTCCATGCCGGTGGCACGACCGCCCCCGGGGAAATAGACGAACCCCTTAATTTTTTCTCCCTCGGCCGATGCGAAGACTTTCATTTTGTGCGCCATGGCGGTTCGGGGGGCGCTGCACAGAACCGCCGCGAAGAGGGATATCAGCAGTGCGAACTGGCTCCCTGTTTTGAGCTTACGCATGGCGTTGTCTTTCCTTTCACAGAAGCGCTGGATTCGGTGCCGGCAATTGAGAAAAAAGCGATGCTCGTGATAAATCAAACCAGAGGAGGCTCCTGAGTGAAAGCTTATGCAGACACCACCGACGAAGTCCTGGCCAGCATTTCGGGTTTCACTTTTTTAAGGAAAAGGACCACGGAACCGGTCACAAAGCCTTCCGCGACCATCACCGGAAGGTGTCCGATGACAGTGACCGAGGCGATGACCGAGAACTGCCGACCGGCTGCGAGCAGTGACATGCCCGTGAAAACGGCGCCCAGCAGAACGGCCAGGAACCCACTTCCAAATCCGCCGGCGAAAACCGTCCGGGAATTCTCAGAGCGGATCGCCCCGCGGAACAAATAGTAACAGATTACGCCGGGAAAGGCCATGTTCGCGGTGTTGAGACCGAGGGTGGTCACGCCTCCAAATCCAAACAGAAGCAACTGAAGTCCCAGGGCAATCAGCAGGGCCGGGAAACAGCACCAGCCCAGCACCAGTCCGGCCAATCCGTTCAGAATCAGATGCACGCTTGAAGGGCCCACCGGCAGGTGGATGAGCGAGCCGACAAAAAAAGCGGCCGATATGACCGCGACATGCGGAATGCGCTCATCGTCGAGCTCCCGTAATCCGAGAGCCGTGCCGGCGATCGCCAGTGCTGCGCCCCCGGCCAGTACGCCGATACCGAGCGGCGTGCGCGGGAATATGCCGTCCTGGATGTGCATGCGAAGCTCTTTCGCAGTCTGGATTCTACGGATAATTTGAGGCCGTTAGCTTTTCATGTCATGGGCGTATCGGGCGCAGTCACGCCCAGGCATTTGCCTGCGACCTTTCCGTTGTTCTGTCAAAAGAAACATGCAGAGCAACCCTCGCTCCCTATGTTCAGGGACATGGAAAGGATGTTGTTTGCCTGAGAATTACAAGAAGAGCTTTTTGGAAACGAGATACCGATGTTCCTATTTCATATCTCTCGTGCGGACCCACATCAGAGCGCCGAGTTCCACGCCGACCTTTTTGCCATCGGGGTTGGTCATCTTCTCTTTGCCTTCAACGAGCGCGGCGAATCCCCACCATCCGCTTTTCGGCATTGCGTAGCTGAAGACGCCGTTCTCGTCGGCTTTTATCACCTGAGTGACGAACGGGCTTTCCGGTATTTCGACTTTGCTGTCTTCGTTCCAGTATTCAACTTCGATTTCCGCGTACGGCACCGGTTTTCCGTCGCGCTTGACGACCCCGCGGAAGACGTTTCCTGTCCAGAGCCCGTAGGGGCGCACGAGGGGTTCGATTTCGACGGGGAAACCGACCATTTCGTCCCAGCCTTCTTCGGCGCCGAATCCATCGACCACCACTTTGGTGTAATGCACGATCATCTTCCCCTCAGCGGGTTCCCAGTAGGGCGCCGGTTCGATGTAGAAGACGTAGTCGCCGGGTCGGCGGATGCGGTAATCGCATTCGTAGGCCGTTTTGCCGTCGATTTGTTTCTTCTTCAGCTGGTCCATGAGGTCGCGTTTTTTGCCGGCAACCACCACGCCGAATTCGGCCGGATCTCCCATCTCCATCACGGGGCCCTGTTCCATCGGATGGGTGAAGAGGATATCGAGGGAAACTTCCTTTTTATCCTCGGCGCTGACGATATCGTCGGAGGGTTTAAGGACCTGAAAGTGTGCGATGGCGTTGGCGGCGGCCAGAACCAGACATCCCAGGACCAATGAAAGCACAAAGAACAATTTGATCCAACCTTTCTTACTCGCCTGCATTTTAACTCCCTGTAAAAAAACAACGCTATCCACACTTTTTCGGAATCAAAGAGCCCCGATTATACCCGGCCCTGCGGATAACATCAAGGGCCAAAAGGTAACACGCGCCGATTTTGCGGTCGGGCTGACATTTCCGAATGCTGGCTAAAACAGTTCTCTGGGTGGTTGGGACAGTGTGGTTGGGAGCGCTGGGTGTCGCGACGGTTTTAGAAACAAGTGTTTCGGAGC
>JAGXLK010000606.1 GCA_018334735.1 Planctomycetota bacterium
AGGTAATCTGTGGCGAAGAACAATTTCCGCCAGTTGCGTTCGATGAACCCAAGGGTAAATTCAGGATCGCGCATCAATGCGTTGTAGCCCGAGCGCGCCGATATGTCGGCATACATATTTTCGTACTCCTGCAGGAACCGATCCGCGGCCCCGCCGGGGACAACCTCTCCATCTGGGTAGCCGCATTCGGCGTCATCCTCGGCTGAAATCGCGTTCCACCATCGGGGTCCGTGACCGATAAAAATCGTATCGGGAAAATCGCGCAGACATTTCCTCAGACGAGGCAAACCGACTTCGTCCACCGATGCGTTTTTGTCGCCGTAGAAAACGAGCGGGAGCCCCAGTTCTCCGCATTTGTCGTAGATTTTGAGGCGTCGCGGATCATCAAAAGGCAAAGGGTCAACCAGTTCGCCAAAGCCTCGCACGAGTGGATGGGCGTTAAAATGCTCAATCAGGTCGACGCAACGTGGTTTGCGGGGATCAAAATGCATAAACGGCACGAGCTGCTCCGGAAACTGTTCAGCGGCTTCGATCACCCATTCCGTCAGACAGAAACCACTCGTCAGTTCGGGGGTTTCCATCGGAAGCAAAACGGAGATATCGATACTGCGCTCAGACATGGTTTCAACCAGTTTCTCGGCCGTGATTCCTGCAGGCTCATCCGGAAGGCGGCCACTGTAGTGAAGGTGCGTATGTGTATCAATCACGGGAATCTCCCATATTTTTACCGGACTTTACCGACACATCAGAGGTGCGCGCCACGGAACGTAAATGATGACATTATACGAATCGGAAGAAAGGTAACAAAGGCGGGGATTATCCTTGCCGGTTGAAAAAAACAGGTTTCAGCGCTAAAAATCTGCGATATTTGGCAACTGAACGGGCAGGTGAATTGCAGGTTCGCCGTGGGAATTTTGGGGTTGGGCAGTGATTCCGACGATAGCCTCGTTTGACACTTTAGTGGCGGTATGATATAAGCATATCTTGTTTTAAGGGCCGATATGGGCATTTTGTGTTGCGGGATCCGTCGGGCGGCGCGTTCCCGAGCAGCCGATGCCTTGAAGCTTGGCTCGACAACCTACCTTCGGCGGGCTTATTCCCTTTTCCGCACGAGGCGATCATTAGCAAGGAGAAGTATCGAAATGGATATCCCCACAATACAAGCGTGGCCGCGGGAAGAACGCGGCACACGACCCTGTCGGCGTCTGCGAAAACGGGGCCTGATCCCCGCCGTAATGTACGGGCGGGGTGAGGGAAATGTATTGTTGACAGTGCAGCAGAACGAACTTGAACATTTACTCAAAGAACACGCGCTGATTCTGGAAGTCGAATGGGATGGCAATAGCCAGCCCGTCCAGATCAGGGAAGTGCAATATGACGCACTGGGAGATAACATTCTCCACACAGATTTGGGCAGAATTTCTCTCTCCGAAACCGTTCAGGTTTCGGTCCCCGTCGAGGCTCATGGAGAACCTGAAGGCGTCAAAGAAGGCGGGGTTCTCGAGCTTGTGATGCACGAGATTGAGGTGGAGTGTCTCCCTGTTAACATACCCGAGGAGATTCGCGTTGAAGTTGGCCCTCTCGAGATCGGAGATGATTTGCGGATACGCAACGTTGCATTCCCTCAGGGGGTGGAACCAGTTCCCGACCCGAACACCGTTGTGGTAACATGCGTACCGCCCATGGAGATGGTGGGAGAAGAGGAAGAAGAATTGGCCGAAGAAATTCTGGCCGAACCGGAAGTTATTGGACGCGAGGAAGAGGAAGAAGAGATGCTCGAGGAGGGCATGGAAGAGCCCGAAGCCCCCGAAGCCGAAGAAGCTCCCGAAGAGGAATAGGAAGTGAAAGGAAGCTTTTGCCGGCGGCGTGTTGACTGGAACGTCTTACTTTGAGGTGTGCCGATCGTGAAATATGCTGTCGGCCTTGGCAATCCGGGAAAACGTTACATTGACACCCGCCATAATCTCGGCTGGTGGGTGCTCGACAGCGTGGGTGATCGCGTTGGATTCGGTTCTGAACGAGAACGGTGGACTTCACTGATCACCAGGGTGCCCGGACGAGAACTCACGCTGGTCAAACCTCTGACCTGGATGAACGCCAGCGGACGAGCTGTTGCCGCTATGATCCATGAAACGTCAGCGGAGCTTGAAAACGTTCTCATTATTATGGACGATCTGGCCTTGCCGGTAGGCACTTTGCGTCTGCGCACGGGAGGCTCGTCCGGTGGTCATCGCGGCCTACAATCGGTGCTGGATGCTCTGGGAACCGAAGAAGTTCCACGGATGAGACTGGGAATCGGCCCCTGTCCGCCCGAGCAGGATAGCCGTGACTTTGTGCTGAGTCCATTCAGTGACAATCAGTATGAAACGGTGGAGCAAATGGTTGCCCACGGGGTGGATGCTGTTCTGTGCTGGTTGGAAGAAAGCATTGAAAGCTGCATGAGCCGGTATAATGGAACGGTAGAGACCGACGAAAATTGAAACGATAAGATACAAACAGAAATTTTGTTGGCGAAACGGAGGAAAAAGCGTTGAAAGACCAATTGTATGAAGCCATGTTCCTGGCGGATGCGGCAAAAGGCGGATCCGAGTTGCCAGCATTAATTCGCCATATTTCGGGACTTCTCACCAGGGAAGAAGCCACGATTGAGCGCATTGAAAAATGGGCCGAGCGCAAGCTTGCTTACCGCATAAAGCGCGTCGATCGAGGAATTTACGTCCTGGTGTATTTCCGTGCCGATCCGGCACGTGTTGAACCCCTGCGACGAGCTATTAACTTATCGGAAGAGATACTGCGGGTGCTCATTTTGAAAATTGACGAAGTGCCACCTCCTGAAGGAGATATCTACAACCCCGAAGGTGAACTTCAAGAAGAAAGCGCCGAAGAGAAAAGCCCAGAACCAACACCTATTGACGAAGAGGAGAAAGAGAAAGAAATAGAAGAAGAAGACGAAGAGCAGGAAGAAACCGTTACCGCCGAGGCAGAGGAAAACGAAGAACTGTAAATTCGGCGCGGGCAGGTATTTTGCAAGCTAAATTTTCCTATTCTCATGGGGAGCCAAAATGGCAAATTTCAACAAAGTT
>JAGXLK010000607.1 GCA_018334735.1 Planctomycetota bacterium
AGAACAGGTTGTAACCGTATCCAAATGTCCCGACCAGGATTCGGCCGGATACCGGATCGACATCTATCGTTCGGATCAGATCTTCACCCCAGATATTCTGTCGGTAACTTGAAGGTGCCCAGTCCTGTCTGACCTGTTTCACCAGTTTGGCATCGGTTTGAACTTTCGGTTCAACAAGTTCCGGATGCACCGACGCTGACACATCCGCTTCCGGCGAGAGCAATTTCTTGATTCCTCGTTTTATTCCGGTTTCGTCTCGCGAGAGTACGTACAAGGTGTCGTACTCATTGGAAAACGCCCGCCGCACGTGCCCGACGACAGCACGGCCTTGCCCCGGGAAGTTTTCCGTCAGAGGCTCCGGCACTGTTCCTCTACCGATCAAAGCCTCCACAAGCCGATTTTCGTAACGCCGTCCCAGCACGATCACAGGAGCATCGACAAAGAGTCCAGGGGCAACTACTGTTCCACGCCACATCCTGGTCCCGTCCGCTGTTGGATTTTTGCGGTTCCAGTCTCCAGCTGTGCGCACGATCCCGTCAATGTTCTTGATCTCCGCCTGAATGCCCATCTTTTTCAATCTTGCGGATAGTTCTCGAGCGGCCGGCACTAACCATTGCTGAGATTCCGAACGCGCAATGATCACGTCTTTATTGTTTTTCAAAAACCTGCGGATTTGGGCGCCATCATGCACAAACACGGTTGTCGCATCGTATTGGCCGACCGGCAACGCGCCTCGCCCCACCTTGATTTTCGTTTTCGCAATCGCGCCGCCGATTAATTCCCGAACGCTCAGGGTCCAGTTGCCGGGTGTAATATTGACCGGCATTGCATAAGCACCGGAATACACAGGTTTAGCTACCCGGTAAACATCGTAAAGCGTCTTGCCAAGAGGGTGCTCCAGCTTAATTTCAATAGGGAAACCAGCATTGATTGTGCGGCCAGCGTCGTCCGTCACTCGTGCCTGGTATTGGATGGTTTCTCCCGCCTTAACCTCGGGACTGGCTTTCAGACTCACGCCACCGATTTCACGCGGGAGGAAAGCGTATATCTTCCCCGGGTAGTACCGGAAGTCCGGCCGGACAATCATCCAGTCATCTTCCCTTTCAACTTCCACAGATCGCATCTCAAGCATGTCGTAGCATTTCGGATTCTTCTCGGGGAATTTCACGGTCGGCCGGTCGGGCGCCTGATAGAGCGTTTTATAAAGCCCATCAAACCGCGTATAAGCAAAATTGGGTATAATCATATATTGTCCCCGCCCGCATTTCAGCCAGTCCGGCCCGACGTGGACCGGTAGTTCCTCGGCCCCTTCAGCCTTTTGAACCAACCCCGCCGGTTCGATGTGCTTTGAAAGGAAATCTCCCACCAGCTGCGTCGTTTTCTCACTCCGGTTCCACACCATCTCCGTCTCAAAATCCACATATCGCGGGAAAGCGCCACCGAGCTTATCGTCGTATTCATCAAGCGATGATTGAAGCCTTGAAATCCCCTTTACGGGAAGTTTACTCGACCGCTCGGTCGCGACGATTTTGCCGGCATTAACAAGGCGTTTAAGAGCTTTTTGTATACTGGGAGGACATTCGCCCACCAATTCCCATCCCGGTGCGAAGACCACATCGTATTCCATTCCCCGGCCCTCAATTATATCGGTATCGTAGAGGAAGTCGGCGGGATATCCAGCCCGCATACACCCAACCCAGAGCCCTTCGCATGCGTAACTCAATTTAAGAGATTTTCTTTGTCTCAGGTGCGCCGCCGTCCGCGAGTAATAAATACCAACCTTTTTGTAGCCCTTCTCGCAAGCCATGAAGAAATCACCGTAGGGCCTGCAAAGTTCAGCGGCAATCGTGCGGATCGTATCCCTGTTATCAAGTTGTCGGGGGTTCTCTGGGTCGAACCCGATCGTAAAGAAACTGAACCCTTCGACTTTTTGCGAAAGTGCAAAGAACGCCTGCCGGAGAAGATGCCGCCCGTAAATCCCGGGACCGTGAAAACAATGAAGTTGCGTCCATACGGGGATATTTTTACGAATGCGGAGCACATCCGCCTGCATTGGGGCGAATACCGGCCGGTCCCCGAACCCTCCGTCTTTGTACATAACACAGGACGCGATATCCAGCGGTCCAAAAACCCTCTCCGAGGGGCCATTGTGCGCAATATTTGACCCGTTACCACCTCCGAATCTCTGGAGAGCAAAGGTCCGAGCGGACGGCATCACATCTTTGATCGCTCCGTTCATGCGTCGGGAAAATCGTTCCCATTGCCAGTCCTCATGCTCTTTCCAGAGCCGGTACTTCTCCACATCTTCCGTCCGCCGACGCCCCGGCGGTCGGCTGACAAACCGATCGAGCGCTTTCTTGGCTTCCGCCACAGTCAAACCATCATAACGTTCCCTGAAACCCATCTGCTGGGCTTTCAGAAACATATCCTTTATCGCTGCCGTATGAACTCCCCCCGAATGATAAAACTCATCATACAAACAGACTCCCTGAAAAACGGGGCTGTGCCGCATGGACTCTAGTTCCAGGCTCGCATATCGTTCGGCGGCCGCGAGAAAAGCCTTATGCCGTGGTAACATGCTGTCGTGATGACTGAAGATATTTTCGTAAAATCTCAAGTTATTGCGAACCGCCGCGTTCATAAACCGGTCGCGTCCGCTGGGTTGATAATAACTTTCCCACGGGCCCAGAGACGGCCGTTCACGCACAAGCTGCTCGATTGCCGTATTTTTACGGTTATGACGCTGCAAGCTGTAGCTCATTCCCATGAACGTGTTATATCCGGCCTCCTTTATTTCCCGGGCCAGAAACTCTGCGCCTTCACACGTCTTGAGAACTTTCTCATACTGTTTGCCGATGACGTTATATTTTCCATTGAGCATAGTCGTGAAATGCGTCTGCGGATCGGGTTCGACAATCGAAATATCACGCCCCGGGGAACTGTAAGATCCCAGTTTGGCTGCGAGTCGGTATGTCCCCGGCGCCAGTTTTAAACTCATCTCCCCGCCAACCCGAACCATATAGGTTTTTCGTTCTTCGATTGGTGCATTGGTCTTCCCAACATAGACCGAGAGTCCCTCCC
>JAGXLK010000608.1 GCA_018334735.1 Planctomycetota bacterium
TCCGCCAGGTTTCGCCCATATCCGAAGTTTCGAGATAATACAGGTTGGTCCGCCAGTTCAGCCCCGACTGCCCATCATCACGACGCGGGGGATGGTAGTTGAACGCGGTCCCCACTTTATCTTTCCAGCGCCAGCTCACCTGGTAATGTCCTTCTGCGACCCTTGAAAGCCGCTGTCGTTCGCTCCAGCGGGGTCCGTCCTGCCCGGTCATCCACCAGAGCGTTCGCCCGCCCTGTCCCTGCCAGGATTCGTATTTCGTGTGAGTGAACAACCATCCTCTATCGCCCATGAACCACGCCTGGGGATATGAAAAATTGAACCTGGCCGTCAATTCAAATTTCTCAATTGAATGGGGTCGGACACTTTTGAAAATGTACGCCGGCCTCGCCGTGCCATGGGCGGAGGCAAAACACCACACATATCCCTCCTCGTCGAGCATGATCGTCACATTGTCATGGGCGTCGGAGGTTCCCTTATCCATGAGCAGTGTCGGACGCGGCACGGTGCCGGTTTTATGATCGTAGTACGATACCATTTCCAGGAGGCTACCGTCTTCGGACGCACCACCGTATGTGAAGAAGGTTTTGTCGACTTCGGCTGAGTAGAACGCGAGCGGGATATGTTTGGCGCAATACGTGCCCAGTCCTCCGCTATATTTATAAACGTACTCATTCCCCGTCTTCTGATTCCAGTACCAGATGCCGCGGTATCCCGGTGCTTTCTCCTCGACAACGTTTCCCGGCTCAAGTTCGCCGGCTGAAAGAGTTGTGCAGACGACGACTGCCAGAAAGACCACGACAAAGAAATGCATCATTTTTCTCACCTTCTGTCTTTTCAGGTAGAAGTATTTATCCTGTGTGAGCGTTCAAAATAAACGATTATCTTTTCTTTTGCGACAAAAAATCTCCCCCGGGTTCATTTTGTTTATTCGCTGTATACCCTCTGCTCACCATCGTATAAGGAGACGCTCAGGACACCATGCTCCAATCGCACGTCCTGCACCCGGGGTGAACCCGAATGGACTTCCAGAATGCTGCCATAAACGCACTCGCTATCCCGGCGACGCGCCAGGACCGTTCCACGGTGTTTTTCCGAAGGATTGCCCGGGGTTCGTCCGCAAGTAAGCTCCAGCGGACAATCCGATGTCGTTATCAAACGCAAGTACAGATAATTCGTGATCCGCCAATCCGCCCGAAAACGATCGATCGGATCGAATCTCTCGCCGACCTCAAACAGCGTCCAGTAACCCTCATCCGGCAGAGGAACCAGATTTAGTGGTTCCGCGCCTTTCTGTTCCACCGTTTCCGCAACCATCTCCCCCAGAGAATGAAAAACAAACCCGAAACGGCGTTCCTCAGGCGCAACACAACGGTCAATCAAAGCGACGATGGGAAAATCAAAGAAAACAGATCGTTCCAACCGGACATCCTGATAAACGCCCGGCTCGACCCGCTGATTCAACCGTTCGAAAAGGTCTTCGTTCCCCTCCTCCCCCACAACCGCCGCATGCGCTCTCGGCGGCTCGGCGTTCAGGTCCACCTCAAACAACTCCGAACGCATCTTGCCCTGATCGGCCTCGTTCACAAGCAGCGTGTTATGGGAAAACGTGCCGGTCAGGAAACTATCATAGGTATCGCGAACCTGCCCGCTGGGAAGGCCGAGATCGGAAGCAATAATGCGACCGAAAGCATGAAGCGAAACGGAAAGTTTATCGTGATGGTGATGCCCCGCGAATTGACCGCCTCCGCCGTAAAACCATAGCGTCGCGGGACCGCGTTCCGTATCCGCCCGGAACGTCACCATGCGCGTTCGTGGCAGGATGGAACTGCTGGCGGGAGGTTCGCACGGCGCGGGCAGCTCATCCAGGCCCCAGCCGAAAGCGACCAGGCTCATCCGCGGCGCCCCGCACTTTCTGTACAGCATGGCAAGCACCGGCCCCCAGCGTTCCGGATCCACCTGCCCGGTCGCATATTCGTAGACGTGCCGCAGCTGCGTCAAAGAAAGTCTCCCCGGAGCCACACGGTCGCTGATGGTAAGGAAATCCAGGTTGGAATCGACGAGTTTAAGCGGAGCTTCAAAAAAGGCCTCAAATCTCTCGCGCAAATCGTCATCGATCGCCTCTTCCTGTTCTCCAATCCGATAGAGGGGAATTAAAGCTGTGAGGGAATAAAAAAAGCTATAGAACGGCGCCGTCTCAACCCAGTGCCCGTCCGGCTCGCCCGTATCTTCGGCCCGCGGAATGCCGCCGCGGAGCAACGTCTGAAGACCGCACTGCTCGTAGAATAAAGCTTTCTCCACCCATTCCGGACGGTTCAGATGTTGACCGAGAAGCGCCAGCGCCGACATCCCCCAGCAGGACATATTATGGACCATCATTACGCTGAGCCAGTCGGACAGTTTCTCTCCCACTTTTCCAAGAACATCTTGCTCGACGGCTCGACGGCATTCCTCACTGCTCCCCGGCGCATCATCCACGAGTTGCAGAGCCTGAAGCACCTGAAGCATACACTGGGCTTCGTAGAGGCCCCCGTAGACTATGCCGTTGCCGCTTTCCTGGCCGCCGGGAGGGCTCCGGTATAGTTCGACCAGGTTTCCCAATCCCCGCCACACCCACCGGCTGTACCGTTCGTCGCCCGTCAGGCTGTGGAGGAACCCCAGGCTCGTCATCAGCCGGCGGGTCCGCTCGTGGCAAAGTGTCACGCGAGCCGCACGCCGCAAATCGGTCCATTCGGCCCGGCGACACAATCGGGGGTCCCAGGGAGGAGCGTCCGAGTGGGGATCGAAGATCACGTGCTGACCTTTCCCCGTCCGATACATTCCGCACCGACCTCCCGGTTTCCCTTCAATAAATACGGGATCCTCCTTCAGAATCCCTTCGGCTTCTTCCTTCCAAACCTCGACAGCCCGGCGGGCCCAGTCCAGGTTTTCCGCTTTCCGTGCGATTTCTCCGGCGCGATCGGCACCGATATAAAGACTCGGCCAGACGTCTTCGATGACCATTCCGGAATCTTCCGGGGAAAAAACATTGGGCCAGCCAAAAGTGGGACGCGAACTGCTGTCGAGGGGTTGGTCGCTCACA
>JAGXLK010000609.1 GCA_018334735.1 Planctomycetota bacterium
TTCGGCCGACGCTTTATGGGTCATTTCATCGGCTCTGGCCAGCACGAGCCGAAGGTGGAATGCCGGAAATCGTAAAAAATGACGACAAATCTTACGACGCTTTGGATACGGAAATTGTTGACGTTGTCGGACCGGTTTGTGAAAGTGGCGATTTTTTTGCGAAAAATCGACCTCTTCCAAAAGTTAAGGAAGGAACCATTCTGGCGATCTTCGATACAGGCGCTTACGGTTTTTCGATGAGTTCGAATTATAATTCCCGCCCGCGCGTATGCGAGGTGATCGTTTCAGGAGGTAAATCGCAACTTGCCCGACGACGAGAAACGTACGAAGACTTGATCGAAAAAGAGAAAACCGTTACATAAGTTGTATCATTTCACCAAAAAAGCGGAAGCTTTTGCGGTGCTCACGGAGATGTGGGTAAGACGGGGGTAGTAGTTGAAGCTGATCAATCAAGCGAAGGAGAGTGCAATGCATAAGAGATTGTCGCGGTTGGGGCTGTGGTCGGCGTTGATGGCAGTTTTGGTACTCGGTATTTCGGTGCCCGCCTTTGGTGGCGAAAAAAAACTGAGTGAAAAAGAAAAAGCTGCCAAACAGAAGGCTGCCAAAAAACAAGCAGAGACAGATAAACTTTCGAAGCTCCTGCAGAAAGGCGTACGCCATTATCAGAAGCAGGAGTATGAAGAGGCAAAAAAAACTTTTGATAAATTGCTTAAGGCGGATATAACTTCTCAGGTAGGACTGGAGCTGCGCAAGCAAGCAGAACTGGGTAGCATTGCAAAAATGGTTGGCGCCAAAGATGAAGAGCTTTCTCAGGCTGCCGAACATGTTCTGGAAATGCTGAACGAAGCCGTTCGCGCAAACAAGCGTAAAATCGACAACGCCGAGGAATTGATCGCCGGATTCCGAAGCAAAGACGTCAAAGCATATATCAAGGCGCGTGCTCGGTTCCTCGCTCACGATGAATGGTCAGTGCCTCACCTCTTGGATTTGCTGCGTGACAAGAAAGAAAACAATGAGAGAGTTGTCGCGCGCGCGATCTCAACACTATCCGATATCGGCGCCAACGCCACTCTCCCGCTCGTCTCTGCTCTTCAGATAAAAAACAATCTGGTAAAAACGCGCGTAACCGCGACATTGGGACAGATCGCTGACTCACGGGCAGTCCCGGCTCTGTTAGCTATTACGGAGAATAAGAGTACACCTGGCCATCTGGAAGAAGCAGCCATTAAAGCATTGAGAAACATTACGGGGAAAACCCCAAAAAGCGCCGGCAGTGCCGTGGGCAAATATCAGCAACTCCTTAAATACTACCTTGCTGAAAAAACCAGTGTGGTCGGAAATACCTTCGGAAGACATAAGCCGGTCTGGTCCTGGCAGAAAAGCACTGATGACAAGCCGGGGAAGCTGGTTTATGAACTCGTGCCTCACTATCTTTATTTCCAACGGCAGGGCACAGAAATTGCTTTGAAAAGCCTGGAACTCGCTCCCGACAATCTGGAACTGCAAAGCTTGCTCGTTGCTCTTTTGAGCCGTCAGGTCCGACTGGTCAGGACCTACATTGAAAAAGGCCCTGAAGACATGAAAAAAGAAGCCAGGGGTTACCGGGAAACCCTGAAGAAACGCGTGCCGGTTGTATGCCATCTTTATGGTTCCGCCGCTGTGGGCAGGGCGCTGGAACATACAATGCACGTGAGAGATGGCTCAGCAAGCCTCATCCTCGTCAAGATGCTCGGAACTAAAATGGGCCTTTCCAATGCCCATGTAACCCGCGCCTTGCGAGGCGCGCTCCACTTTTCGGATAAAAACCTCCGATATCAGGCAGCCGTTGAAGCCGTGAAGGGCTCCCCCGAAGGCACCTTGCTCGACGCTGACAGGGTCATGCAGGTGCTCTCGGCGGCTCTAAAGCGAATCTCTCGGCGGACCGTTCTTATTGTGTCGGACAATAATCAAATCAAAAACAAGCTCGCCAAGGCCCTGGAAAACCAAAAAGTCGCTACCGCAGGAGCAAAAACCGATAGCGTTTCGATCAACGCCGCGCTGAAACTGATGCCGGCTGTGGATGCCGTGTTCGTCCACGCGAATGTTGCTCCGGGACGGTTCCAGGATGCGTATCAAAAAATCACGCAAGATGGACGCACAAAATCGGTCCCCCTCTTTTTGATCGTCGATAGCCAAAAAGACTCACCTGACCTGGCACCGTATAAAAAGGTTAACGCAATTATCGCCCCTGCCAAAATTCGGGAAAAAAGTGTGGGCGATCTGCTGGATAACACTCTTGCTGAAGCTGAGGTCTTCAGTGGAAAGGAACGGGCTGAGATTGTTTTGCGAGCCGTGAAAGCCCTCGAACAGGTTGATCCCGATAACACCAGATATCGTCTGAGCATGACAGAACCGGCTCTGGTATCTGCGCTCACAAGCAAACAGCCAGAAATCACTTTGCGGGCTATCAGAAATCTTGCGGCATTTGGTTCCATCAGTACTCTAAAACCGCTTGCTCAACAGGTCGAGCGCGAATGGGATGAAGAAGCCTCTGAATCTGAGGAAACCAAAGGGGAATCCGGGCGGGCTGAAGAAAAGGATACGGTTAATATCAACGCGGCTGCGTGCTACGCGATTGCCGAAATCCTTCAAAGAACCAAAGAACACCCCCCACAGGATGTTTTGGACGTCCTGCGCAAAGCCCTGGAAGCGGAACAACAATCTGTCCGTGAAGGAGCCGCAGAAGCCCTCAGCATTTCCGGCTTGGAAGGCAAGGAAGTAAGATTGCTCGTTGGCAACACGTTGAGTAAAGCTGAAACTGCCGAGAACGATGAGTAATCTCGCGTCTTTGCGGATAACGTTTTGATTTTGCCCGGTCCTCGGTCGCTATCAATGGGCGACCGAGGAAATTTGGGAATTTTTTTGTTTTTTCCGTTTCAATTTCATGGATCCCGCTTGACATCTTCGCGGAATCTGTTAGAATTGCTTTTTCGTGCGCCATTCAGCCCTTCTAGCCTTTTTTTGATCCTTTTTTAAGTAATGCAAGAACGCATTCGTATCAGAATGGAAGCCTACGACCACCGGATTCTGGACCGGTCGG
>JAGXLK010000610.1 GCA_018334735.1 Planctomycetota bacterium
ATCGGGATCGCTCAGCAGGCACTCGAACAATTGCCCTCGGAGAAAGTTCTTGATATTCTGATTCAATACCCGTGGGATCTGGTTCACCACAGTCCTGATCAAATTACCAGTGATTTCCGCGAATATTGCACACCTCAACGCAAGAGCGATCCGCTAAAAGGCGCCAAAATGATCGGCCCGAAAGAAAACATCTATATCGGTGAAAACGTCGAGCTCCAGCCCCACACGTGGATCGATTGTCGAGAAGGCCCAGTTATGATCGACAATGGCGTCAAAATTTCTGCTCATACCAGCGTTGAAGCCCCAGCATACATTGGCACAAAAACTCAGATCTTTGAAGGAAAAATTCGGGAGGGATGTTCTATTGGTCCCGTCTGCCGGGTCGGTGGGGAAGTCGAGGAAAGCATTATCCACGGCTACTCAAACAAATATCACACCGGTTTTCTGGGACACAGCTACGTGTGTGAATGGGTCAACCTCGGCGCGCTTACCACAAACAGTGACCTGAAAAACGATTACAGCAACGTTAAACTGTATCTCAACGGCGAATCGACCGATAGCGGCCAGATGAAGGTCGGTTCGTTCATCGGAGATCATACGAAAACCAGCATCGGCACTATGTTGAACACCGGGAGTATTGTCGGCATAATGTGCAACCTGATGGCGGGTTCAAGTGTCCTGCCAAAATATATCCCCTCGTTTTGCTGGTACATCAACGACAGAATATCCAAGGGCCTCGGAATTAAATATGCACTCAACACCGCCCGGCACGCAATGGAACGCCGCGACGTCGAACTGTCCGAAGCCACTGTCGATTTGATCAAACACTCCGAGGAAATTACCCACGAAGAAAAAATGAAACGTGTCCGCAAAGACCGAAAGAAAATCAGGTAACCATCATAACATCCATCTGAGAAAGGAGTGCTCCTGATGGAACGAAGCGAAGTACTACAGCGAGTGAAGGAAGTTGTCAGCGACATCCTGGGCGTCCCCGAGAGCGATATCGTGGAAACGGATGACTTTATTGCTGATCTTGGCGCCGAATCCATTCAAAGCCTCGAACTGGTCGCAGCTTTTGAAGAAGAATTCGATATTGAAATGGACGAAGAAGCTGCTCTCGAAGTCCAATCCGTCGGCGACGCGGTCGACTTCATCAGCGAATATCTCGAAGACTGAGTCCCAGTAAAATATCTCTGGCCCCTTTTCATCTGAACGGAGAGCAAAATGGAAGTTGTTATTACAGATGACTATGAAAAAATGAGCGATTTAGCCGCTCAAATTGCCATCTCATCACTGAAAGACAAACCCGATATGGTCCTCGGGCTGGCCACCGGAAGCACCCCGATCGGACTCTACGATCGCTTAATTGCGGCAAACCAGAATGACAAGATCGATTTTTCGGAAGTTACCACTTTCAACCTGGATGAATACGTTGACCTGCCGCCCGATCATGAACAAAGCTACCGTTACTTCATGGATGAGCACCTTTTCAACGACATCAATATCCCTGAAGAAAACACCTATGTTCCGGATGGGCTCGCCGAAGACCTCGGCCAATACTGTCTCCAGTATGAAAACATGATTCAAGAAGCCGGGGGGGTTGACCTCCAGGTCCTGGGAATCGGCCGCGACGGACACCTTGGTTTCAACGAACCCGGCTCGTCTCTCGCTTCCCGCACACAGGTTGTCGCCCTCGCACCAGAAACTATCGAAGACAATTCCCGATTCTTCGAAAGCGAAGATGAAGTGCCCCGGTTCGCCGTCACCATGGGCGTCCACACCATACTGCAGGCCCGGACGTGCCTCTTGCTGGCCAGCGGCGAAAGTAAAGCTGATGCCGTACAGGGATGTATCGAAGGCCCCATCACTTCACAGCTTACCGCTTCGGCTCTTCAGCTTCATCCTAACGCTATCGTTATAGTCGACGAAGCCGCCGGTTCAAAGCTCGAACGGCTCGAATACTACAAATGGGTCCAGGAGGCAAAAAACGAAATTGCGGATCGCCTCTAACGCGTATGGGCAAACTAGTTCCGCCCCCCGGAACACCCCATTCAGGTGGAAGATCCCGAGCCAGTTCTCAAACAAACAGGCAAGGTGTCTGTTTTACATTGTATTCAGCTGCTTCCGCAAGTGGTTCACCGAATGCTTACGAGTTCGGCCACGACACACAATGTAAGCTCTTTCTGTGTCGCCGGTTATAATAATTGCTCCTTTAGGTTCGTGAGAAATGTGGGGGGTTCTGTTCGCAAACGTCCACGCACAGGCAATCGCAATGACAGCAGCACTGAGTTGAGAACCGTTTGAGGTCCGATAAAACCATACAAACCATGACCGCTTATTTCCTCCGTTCATCCTCAATGTCGAAGCATGGATGAGCCAGCGTTCGAGATTTCAAAAACGTGGGACAATGGCAAACCAACATCGATCGGGGGATCGAAGAACGTATCCTTACCTCTGCTTCGCACCAGGAGCCCGACCGTGTGCCGGTATGGGGATTTATCAATAATCCCACCGTCTTCAACCATTTTCGTCGACCCGGCGACGAAAATCCCCATGTCACTATGGGGCGACTCTACAACAAACTGGGTATTGATCTTTGCAGGGGATATTGCACCCCGCAGACCCCCGAGGAGAGAAACGAAGCCCAAACCAATTGGCCCCGTAAAGACGTTCAGTCCCCGGCCGACCTGGAAGAGGAGTTGAACACCCCCGCGAACGATTCATGGGCTGAGCTCAAACCCCAACTTCTTGGGCACTATCGCTGGATGCGGGATAATCTTTCTCCTCACACTATGTTCGTTCCCAGCGGCGGCACCGGTCTGACAGATCTCTACACCAGCGCCGGATTCCAGCCTTTTTGCGAATGGTGCAAAGATTATCCCGGGCTCATCCAGTCTGTGCTGGGAAAACGCGCCAGAGAAAACGCAAAGTGGGCCCAAACAGTGGCACAGGAACGACTTTGCCCCCTTTTTTTCCTCGGGGAAGACATCGGCGGCAAAAACAGACTGCTCTTCTCACCGGAATGGCTCCGTCAGAACTTTTTCCCCAACCTCGCCCTGAACATCGAACCG
>JAGXLK010000022.1 GCA_018334735.1 Planctomycetota bacterium
TATTCGATGTCATCTCGCCGTTCCCACTCAACGAGTTCCTGCAGGAACAGTCGTTCGGCCGGAGTTTTGCTCCCGTAGAGGATAATGACACGTCCGTAGTCATCACGGTTATGCAGCACGTAATTTATGGCAGAGCGAAGTGGCACCAGCCCGATACCGCCTGCGATAAAGAGGACGTCTCGGCCTTTTATGGCGGGATCATCGACTGGAAATGAGGTTCCGAAGGGGCCGCGAACGCCCACCTTGTCACCGGGTTCGAGGCCGTGCATAGCCTCAGTTACATTGCCGATTTTTCTGACAACCATTTCGAAACTGCCGTTTTGCGTGGGCGATGAAGAGATGGAAAACGGGGCTTCTCCGATACCGGGTATGGAAAGCTCGCAGAACTGGCCCGGCATATGCCCGAGTTCTTCTCCGGATTCCATCCGGAAGCGGAAATACGCTTCCAGCTCTGTCATCGGTTTGGATTCGAGCACCTCCGCGGGCTCGGGGAGGTAAATATCTTTTACGTTTTCGTGACAGGTGCAACCCATTAGTGTTCCTCCTTCAGGCGATTGAAGACCTCCGGGGGATCGGCGATTTCCGCCACGCAAGCGGTAATGCAACGTCCGCAACCGACACATGCGCATTCTCCGATCATATCGGGGACGTATTTGCCTTTTCGATAATAACGATGGCGGTAACGAGCGGCCTTCTCCTCGCGGAAATTATGGCCTCCGGCGACGCGCGCGAATCTCATCAACTGACATCCGTCCCATGCTCTTTTGCGTTCACCGCTTTCGAGGTCGTAGTCGATATCATCCTGAACATCAAAGCAGTAACATGTGGGGCAGACGTTTGTGCATGAGCCGCAGCTGAAACAAAGATCTGCTTTTTCTTCCCAGATGGAAGAATCGGTTGCGTCTTCCAGCAATTCCGGCAACTCATCCGGGTTCCATTTCAGATCGTGCTGGGCAAGTTTTGCCCGGTTTTTTTGGCCAACTTGCTCTCTGGCCGCGAGCTGTTCGTCAGTCGGTTCTGACGCATCCGCTAATCCGGCTATCAGGTCATCGCCTTTATCCGTCTGCGATTCAACAACATATCCGTCGTCGATTTTTGTCAACCGCACGTCGAAACCTTCTTCGACAGTAGCGGTGCCCATGGGGCCGGCGAAGACATTCTCGCTGACAGATTGCACATCGACCACTACGATGGTTGATGCATTACGTCGCGCCACATAATGCTCATCACAATTATCCTGAGTAAATATGGTGTCCATCTGGTTTATGGCCACCATATCGTAGGGGTGCACTCCGAGCAGGACGAAAGGTTCGTCGTCGAAGTTACTTTCAAATTCGGCGCCTTTGAAGCGAGCTATAACTTCCTCCGGTGGCTGAAAACAAACTTTGTTAGGAGGAGTTAAAGAAACGTCATAGTCAAGGCGTAGCTCCGAGGCGTCGGACAAGTCGCCAAAATCAAAACGGTCCCGTTTGGCTTGAGGGGCAATGACCTTTGTCTCCCGGATCAGATCATTTACCCAGCCAGCAAGGACCCCTGCATCAATCATCTTAAGACTCATAAGAGACTCCTGGCAGGAGACGGTAGACAGTGTTACAGTTTGGTGCGACGCTCCGACGTACAGGGAACCTGAGCCAAAGTGTCAACTGGGAGGATATGTTTTGCCGAGAAAAACGTCGCAATTTACGGTGAGTAGCTCCAGTTAAAAGTTGCGCTTTTACCATCGATTAAGCAGAATGCGGGATTTGCGAATTTGATCGTGGCATGTTTGACATTCTGATTCCTAAACACATACCGCGCAAATTCAAAACACCACAGGGGGGATTCTGCATAAGATATACATACGATCAACCTTCGTATATTATTATAACAGGGTTTTCAAGGTACGTCGAGGAAATGTATGTCTGCCGATAGTGAAAAGCGAATCAGTAGCCTTCAGAAAGAAATTCTTCTGAGTCCGGGAGAGGTACGCCGAAAGTGTGCTGACCGGCTCGAAGCATTTCTTGAATCGATGGATACCGATGCCGAGTACGCGTTTGAGTTTATCTATTATCGTATCACCGGTTTTCGTTCCGATGAATTGCCGGTAGAGAGCTGGTCTGGTCGTGAGATAAGACCTCATTTGTTGCGTATGTTGAATCGCATTTCAGACAGTGCCCCGACAGCTGCTGAGGATGTCCCGGAAAAACTTTTGACGGTCGAGGAGATTGCCAGCCGGTATGATGTTTCTAAGAGAACGGTTTACCGCTGGCGGCAACGCGGCCTCATTTCACGGAAATACCGCTTCTCCGATGGCCGGGTCAGAACGGCGGTAAGGGAGAGTGCGCTTCTGGACTTTGTGGAAAAACGACAGGACGAAATTGAACAATCGAGTCAGTTCGCGCGCCTCGATGCGGAGGAGAGGGATAAAATTGTCGGTATGGCCAGAAATTTTGCGGGGGAGTCCGGCATTTCAATGACAGCTGCCGCGAGACAAATTGCCCGGGATCTGGGGCGAGCTACAGAAACTGTCCGGCAGGTGTTGCACAAATACCAGGAAGATAATCCGGAAGCGGCTTTTTTTCAGAGCCGGAAAGAACCTTTAAGCCAATCTGAGAAAGAACGAATTTTGAATTCTTATCGTAAGGGGCAAAGTGTGGAACGCCTGGCGGAGCGTTTTTGCAGGTCACGTTCGAGTATATATCGTATTATCAACGAAACGCGAGCCCAGGAACTTTTGGAATCGACAGGTGTTTCGGAAGGTTACATCGACGAGGACCTTTTCGGGGTTGAGAACGCAGAGGAAAAAATTGTCGATGAGGCCCGCAAAAATGGATTAAATGCCCGCTTCCGTTTGTACAACTACTTGAAATTCTCGTTTCGGAAGCTCAAGGGAAAAATTGACACCAATCGTTATGTTCCGAGCGGTCTTCTGGATAAGATCCAGATCCGCCGCGACGCCATTTTAGCTTTGCGTAGCGAACTTGCTACTGGCCAGCTTGCAACGGTTGTGATTGTTGCACGCCAGCATTCAGGTCCTCTGGCTCCCCTGGCGGATCTCCTTGCGGAAGGGTACCGCTGTATGCTCGACGCGGCCGACGAATTCGACTACAGGTCTGGAAAAGAATTCGGACCCTTCGGGCGCATTCGCCTCTTGAAAATGTTTGCGAGGACGGTGCCCCAGCAGAATTTCAATTCGCGAGTTGCAGCCGATTCATCAACCGGACAAAGGCCAAAGACTCCGCGCGAGATGCTTGAACCGCTGGCGGAAACTATGGTTTCAACTCGTCCCCTTCTCTCGGCGGCAGCAAAAGAGAGGCTGACGGCCGATTTTGGAGTTTCTTTGACCCGTTTGCCGGAAGTCCTGATCGAGGTGGCGAGACAGCTGGATTTGTCCGAGGCACAGGCCCAAAAAACGGCGAACTGGGCGTTGGGCCGGGCGGGGGAGTAATTGCTATCAAAGGGGCCGTGCTGTGTCTGAACCGATGTGCTTCTGTCTCTTCATGGATTTCGCGAAAATTTTGGGCTTGATAAATGCGGCCCTGAAACGTTCGAGCACGTTTCATTTGCGAATAGAATATATCTTGCGTAACATACCCGCTTGTGCGTTTGTTTTTCGGTTACTGGTTGCTTGCGAAGCATAAAACGCAGTTGGGAGTTCTACAGTGTCTTCTATCGTCCCATTCAAAGGGTTACGTTTTAACAGGAACCGGATTTCATTTATTTCCCGTGTTGTAGCCCCACCTTATGATATTATTGATGCTGATAAAGAAGAGGAACTTGAGACCAAAGACGAACACAATATTGTGCGTTTGACTATGGGGAAAACGCCGCCGGCCGGTCGGCCAGAAGAGGCTTATGAGACGGCTGCTGCGTTGCTTTCAAAGTGGCGGGATAAATCTGTTCTGGTTCGAGACGAAACCCCCTCGATTTACATTGTTGAACAGACGTTTTCGATCGGAGGGGAAGAGTTTACTCGCTGGGGTTTTGTGGCAGGTGTTTTGCTTGAGGAACTGGGAGAAAAAAGTGTCTACCCCCATGAGATGACGACTTCTTTCTCACGCTCAGACCGCTACAAACTTGTCGAGGCATGCGATGCAAATTTGAGCCAGGTTATGTTCATTTACAGCGATCCCGATGGGAAAATCGACCAACTGGTTGCCGAGCAGCGTTCTGAATCTCCCATTTACTCTTTTTGTAATTCGGACGACGCAGCATACAGAGTATGGCAGGTAGAGGACAAAGAGTGGATTTACAGACTCGTTCGGGGAATACAGTCTCAGGATCTTGTTATCGCAGACGGCCATCATCGTTATGAAAGCGCTTTCAATTACTCCCGGGAAAATCGTTCGGAAGAAACCCCGCTCGGCTCGAACCTCATCGATTACGTGCCGGGCTTCTGCATTTCTGTGGCTAACCACGGCCTTCAGACTTTGCCCACCCATCGTCAGGTTCACAGCAAGGTAGATTTTTCATCCAATAACCTGGTGAAAAAATTGCAGGACAGCTTTGATTTTTCCAAGTTAAATGTCAGGAAACCGGAGACAATCCAGCACGATTTCGATCACGCCTGTGCCGATCACGAATCGATTGCATGTATTTTGCCCGATGAGAGGAATGTCTTACTCACGCCGACAGAAAAAGAAGAGCTGCGGTCACGGTTCCCGGACACGGCCGATAGCTGGTGGGAGCTACCCGTCAGTATCCTCCATTACGTGGTGTTTCCCGACGTCTTGAGCATTGAACCGGGCAGCGATGATGAAGCTGAGATGGTGAATTACATCCCCGATGCGGAAGAGGTTTACTGGGGGGTCGAAAGCGGAGAATTTGATATCGGATTTTTGCTTCCAGCAACAAAGCCAAAAGATGTTCAGCGTGTAGCAAGTTCCGGAGAGCGATTGCCGATGAAATCAACATACTTTTATCCGAAGATTGATTCGGGACTCGTAATCTATTTGCATGAGGAGTAAGTCGCCGAGAGGAAAGAATAAAATCGAAGGGCTGCGGAAAAGTAGAGGAAAATATCAGCTTGAGCAAAGTTGGTCGAGCATCTGCTGGGCGGTTAGCTTGAGTTTCGGGTGGTAGGCCTCGGGTGAAATTTCGCAGAGAGGGACGAGAACAAAGCGCCTTTCGTGCATGCGGGGATGAGGGATTTGAAGGGCTGGCTGTTTAATGACTTCACTTCCATAAAGCAAAATATCAAGGTCAAGTGTGCGAGGACCCCATCGCACCGACCGCTCCCGCCCGAAATCCTTTTCAATCGATTGCAACTTTTCCAGTAGTGTTTCTGGGGCAAGTTGTGTTTTTACCTTCGCAACCGCGTTAAGAAAATTGCCCTGCGGAGGGCCCCCCACAGGTTCTGTTTCGTGAAATTCGGAGACCTTCAGGACATCTATACGGTCTTGTTCTTCGAGGGCACGGACGGCTCCTTCCAGATTAGCCCGACGATCGCCAATATTTGAGCCGAGTCCAATGAATACGATTTTGTCGGCTTTCATCTGCTCTCCTGCTCCCCGGTTTCAGGGAAAAGTTTATCGGTTTCCATTTGATCAAAGATAGCCCTGTGATTGACAGGTCCGTGTCCTTTTCCCAGGCGAAGTCCACCTTCAATGGCGGCCTGGACGGCGTCACGGGCAGTTTCCACGGCTCTGGGCATTTCGAAGCCCATTCCCAGTAAAGAGGCGATGGCCGACGCGTAAGTACATCCCGTTCCATGCGTGTTTTTTGTCGATATTCGGGCACGGACTACTTCATAAGATTTTGTTGCACCGCACAGAATGTCCACTGGTTCTCCGTCGAGATGTCCCCCTTTAAGGAGGACCCATTTGGGCCCAAGGGAGCGGAGATTTTCTGCGGTTTCCCGCATCTGTTGGGGGGTTTCGATGGTAACTCCAAGCAAAGCCTCGGCTTCCGGAATGTTCGGGGTAATGATCGAGGCCAGCGGAAAAAGTTCTTCGCGAAGCGCTTTTTCGGCTTCAGGAGCGAGAAGGCTGTCACCGCTTTTTGCAACCATGACCGGGTCAACAACGAGGTGAGGTACCGGGTGTTCGCTGATGCACCTGGCAACCGTGTTGACGATTTCGGCATTGGCCAGCATTCCGGTTTTTACGACGTCGACTCCGATATCTTCGACCACAGCTTCAATCTGAGTGCGGACAAAATCGGGAGGCACGTTGTGAATACCGCGAACGCCCGATGTGTTTTGGGCAGTGAGAGCCGTAATCGCACTCATGCCGAATCCGCCGAGGGCCGTGATTGTTTTCAGATCGGCCTGGATTCCGGCTCCACCCCCGCTGTCACTGCCGGCTATAGCCAGAATACGTGGCGTTTGACGGTGCATTTGCTGGTTCCTTTGGGTGCGAGACACACTTGAAGTCAAAGATATGAGAGAATAACATAAGCGTTTCAACCGCCTTTTACAAAGCACCGCCTTTTTGCTCCATCCCCGGGAGAGACGGGGTTAGCCTGTATAAGCGACTCGTCCGAGCTTTCCCTGGCGGGCGGCCAGCGCTTTTCTGCTTTTGGTTGTGAGATTCAGAGCGATCGAGCAGGAAGGACTTTGATTCGGCGCTCAGCGCTGTCCCCATTGTGTATCGGGGTAAGGGCGCGTCACTCGGAAAAGAAAAAATAAACAATGTCTCTTATCGTGCAAAAATTCGGTGGTTCTTCGGTTGGAACGCCTGATAAGCTGCAGGCCGCTGCCCGCCGTGCAGTTGGTCAGAGCCAGCAGGGCCATCAGGTTGTAGTCGTTGTCAGTGCGATGGGCGACCAGACGGATGAATTAATCGCTTTAGCCCGGCAGTTGCATCCGGAGCCTGATCCGCGCGAAATGGACATGTTAATGGCGGTTGGAGAACAGATGTCTGTGGCCCTGATGGCGATTGCTATTCATGCTCTCGATCATGGTGCGGTGAGCCTGACCGGGGCTCAGGCTGGTATACGAACAGATAGCGTTTCGAGCAAAGCCAAAATTCAAACCATTGACACATCTCGTATCAGACAAGAACTTGAGAAAGATCAGATCGCCATTGTTGCGGGTTTTCAGGGCGTCGACGGCGAGGATAATATCACGACGCTCGGTCGCGGCGGATCGGATACGACCGCCGTGGCGCTGGCGGCAGCATTGATGGCCGACCGATGCGATATTTTTACCGACGTTGACGGAATTTATACGGCCGATCCAGATATTGTGCCTGAGGCGATTCGCATGGACTGCGTCGATTACGATGAAATTCTCGAACTGGCCAGTATGGGTGCCAGAGTGATGCACTCAAGGGCTGTGGAAATTGCAAAACGTTTTTCCGTCCCGTTCCGGGTTCGTCCCAGTGCGGGTGAAACGGAGGGAACGCTCGTGGATGAACTGAATAAGATGGAACAGGTTGATGTGCGCGGAGCCGCTCTCGAAACCGGCGAAGCGAAGATAACTATCCGGGACGTGCCGGACGAGCCGGGAGTGGCTGCCATGATATTCGGTGCGATCTCGGGCGAAAATGTGAACGTCGATATGATTGTTCAAAATGTCAGTGCGGCCGGCACCACGGACCTGAGTTACACTGTTTTGAGCTCAGATCTATCGGCGGCTCGTAAGATCTCAATGCAACTGGCGCAGGAATTGGGAGCTGGCGAGGTGGAGGTCGACGAGAACGTGGCGAAAGTCAGTATCGTCGGAATGGGAATGCGAAGCCACAGCGGTGTGGCGGAGAAAATGTTCGAGTCGCTTGCCCGGCACAAAATCAACATTCAGATGATCAGTACTTCCGAGATTAAAATTTCGGTCGTGATCAGTTTTGAAGACGGTGAACGAGCGTTGCAGGCGGTTCACCAGGCCTTTGAGCTTGGAGAAAAGAAAAGATAACGTTGTCCGGCCCGAGCGCGGTTCTGGGGCAATGATGATTCCTGCAGATCGGATCCTGTCAAGAAGATAAGAACATAATGAATACTGAACACCAACAAATCGATCTTTACGATACGACACTTCGAGACGGTTGCCAGGCCGAAGGTGTGTCACTTTCTCTCGAGGAAAAACTGCAACTCGCTGTCAAGATGGATGAATTGGGAGTTCATTACATCGAAGGTGGATTTCCGCTTTCGAACCCGAAAGACGCCGAATTCTTCAAACGAGTATCAGATCTGGATCTGAAAACCGCCCGCGTGGCGGCCTTCGGCAGTACGTGTCGTGCCGAGACGTCCCCGGAAGATGATATCGGGGTCCAGGCAGTGCTGAATGCTGAAACCCCTGCCGTCACTATCGTGGCCAAAGCCTGGGATCTGCATGTGGAGAAAGTGCTCCACACCTCCCTTGATGAGAACCTTCGGATGGTGGAGGAAACGATTCGTTATTTGAAGGACCAGAGTCGAGAGGTGATTGTCGATGCAGAACACTTTTTCGATGGCGTGAAGAGCAATTCGGACCAGGCTCTCCATGTGTTGAAAGTCGCCGCCGATGCCGGAGCAGATGTGCTTGTGCTATGTGATACCAATGGGGGAAGTTTGGTATCGGAAGTCGCCGAATGGACGGCCCGAGTGTGCGAGGAGGTAGATGTTCGGATCGGTATCCATTGCCATGACGACAGCGGTTTGGCCGTTGCCAATTCAATTGTGGCGATCGAAAATGGAGCGCGCCATATACAGGGGACTTTTAATGGATTCGGAGAACGTTGCGGCAACATGGACATCTGCGTGGCCGTCCCCATCCTCGAATTGAAGACACCGTATACAACAATTGGCAAAGAGAATCTAAAGCAGATCACGAAAACAAGCCGGTTCGCCTACGAAATTGGCAATATGATGTTGCGCAAACGTCAGCCTTTTGTCGGTACCAGTGCGTTCGCGCATAAAGGCGGCTTGCATGTTGATGCAATGCTCAAGGATGAGCTCACATACGAGCATATTGATCCCGCAGAAGTGGGCAATGAACGCCGCTTTTTGATCGGTGAACTTTCCGGGCGCGCTGCGGTTATCAAGAAACTGGAGCGCTACGACTTGACCCACGACGGCGACGTTATGTCGCGGATTCTTAAGCGAGTCGGCGAGATGGAAAACGAAGGCTACCAGTTCGAGGCCGCTGAAGGCTCGTTTGCCCTTCTGGCGAAAAAGGAAGTTGGGAGCTACCACAGTATCTTTGAGGTGGAAGGTTATCACGTCAATATCATCAAACAGTCTGACGGCCGGTTGGTGACCGATGCGACGGTTAAATTAAATGTGAATGGACATCGCGAACATACGGCCAGCGAAGGCGATGGCCCGGTGAATGCGCTTGATGGCGCCCTGCGTAAAGCTCTTGAGCCGCATTATCCGGAACTTGCGAATATGCATCTCACGGATTACATGGTGCGGGTAATAAATCCGAAAGCGGCCACCGCCGCTAAAGTGAGGGTCGTCATCCAGAGCGCCGATCCTGACCACAGCTGGGGGACTGTGGGGGTGAGTGAGAATATCATCGAAGCCAGCTGGGAGGCGCTTGTCGACAGCATCGAGTATAAACAACTTCTTGCCGAAGAGAACACGGCCGAAGATTGAACTCCAAAGTCTTGAAACGGTTCTCTCTGAAAAAATCATAACGATCAGTTATTTCCGAGATCAACAGGACACAATGATGAAAGACATAGAACTTGGCACCCGGTACGATCCCGCGGAAATCGAAGATAGAACGTACGCATTTTGGGAAGAAGGAGGATTCTTCCATCCCGAGCCCGAGGAACCTGGGGACGCTTACACAATCGTTATCCCGCCACCGAACGTTACCGGTCTCCTTCATATTGGGCATGCACTCAACAACACGCTCCAGGATATTTTTATCCGCTGGCGGCGGATGCAGGGTTTCAATACGCTCTGGGTGCCCGGCACAGACCACGCCGGAATCGCGACCCAGAACGTCGTCGAACAACAGCTCGCCCAGGAAGGACTCCACCGGTGGGATGTCGGCCGGGAAGATTTCATCGAACGGGTTTGGGATTGGAAAGACCAATACGGAGACCGAATTACCAATCAGCTCCGTCGGCTCGGGGCTTCCCTCGATTGGAATCGGGAACGTTTTACCATGGACGAAGGTTTGAGTGAAGCAGTTCTGGAGACGTTCCTCCAGCTCTATAATCGGGGTTTGATTTACCGGGGCAAGTATATCATCAATTGGTGCCCCCGGTGCGGGACTGCTCTCGCGGACGATGAGGTCGAACACGAAGAACATGAAGGGCATTTCTGGCATATTCACTATCCTTTCAAGGACGATCCGAAAAAATTCATCACGGTTGCAACAACCCGGCCCGAAACGATGCTCGGCGATACCGCCGTGGCGGTGCATCCGGATGACGAACGCTATAAGGACCTTGTTGGTAAAACCGTCATTGTCCCGATGCGGGGACGAGAGATTCCGGTCATCGCCGATGATTGGGTGGACCCCGATTTCGGAACGGGAGCTGTCAAAGTCACCCCCGCCCATGACCCGGACGATTTCAAACTGGGCGATCGCCACAACCTGGGTAAGCCGGTGGTAATCGGCGAAGATGGCAATATGACACTCGAGGCCGGCGAACGCTACGAGGGAATGGACCGCTACGAATGCCGCGAAGCCCTGATTGAAGATCTCCGGGAGCGACAACAGCTGGAAAAAGTGGTCCCCCATACCCACTCTGTGGGACATTGTTACCGCTGCCATGCTGTCATCGAACCCTACCTCTCGGATCAGTGGTTCGTGAAGATGAAACCACTTGCGAAAAAAGCGATCAAAGCCGCGGAAGAAGGGCAGGTAGAGTTTCATCCCGATCGGTGGAAAAGTTTCTACCTGGATTGGCTCGAAAACGTCCGCGATTGGTGCATCAGCCGCCAGATCTGGTGGGGACACCGTCTGCCGGTGTATTACTGCGATAATTGCGAAGAACCGGTGGTGGGACGAGAAGCACCGAATGAGTGCCCGGAATGCGGATGCGAGGAATTTCACCAGGATGAAGATGTTCTTGATACATGGTTCTCCAGCGCTCTGTGGCCGTTCAGCACCCTCGGTTGGCCCGAAGAAACCGAAGACCTGAAACGTTACTATCCCACCAGCACCCTCATTACGGACCGCGGGATCATCTATTTCTGGGTCGCGCGGATGGTGATGATGGGAATGGAGTTTATGGATGAAGTCCCGTTCAGCGACGTGCTTATTCATGGCACTATTCTGGATGAGCAGGGACGCAAAATGTCGAAATCGCTGGGCAATGGTATCGACCCGATCGAGATGATCGAACAGTACGGAGCCGATGCGGTTCGCTT
>JAGXLK010000611.1 GCA_018334735.1 Planctomycetota bacterium
TGGAACTTCGCTCCGGGACGACCAATTCGTATTCCTGTTTTGTTGGACCACCGGGAGGATTTTCGCCCGACGAAAAAGAAGCCCTGGAAACAAACGGCGCTGTGAAAATCTGGGTTTCGCCTTTCAGATTACGGACCGAACTGGCCGCCGCGATCCTTGCCGGTTTGTTGGTCAGCCGCTTCGGATAAGATACAGCAAATGACCGGGGCAAAGGAAAAAAGCAGAAAGATAAAAATGGAATTCAATCCTAATTTTGAAGAAGCTGTCCCGCATTTGAAAGCCTTCTGGCGCGGTGAATTCATAGATCGACCATGCATGGATGTCACCGCACCGGAAACGGCCTTTACATCAATACCCGGGCGTGCAGCCCCGAGGAAGCGGATGACCTTCTGAAACGCGCCGAGACTCTCGCCCATGGGTAGATCTGAATCCCGTCTTCGGGGGCTCTATCCCCTATTTTTCGGGGACGGGCGAGTTACGCATATCGAGTGCGATCACAAATTCTCCGCGCCATTTTTGCCCCTGTTTCTCCACAATGACATCCTCAACGGCCCCTCGCAGGCGTTCCTCGTGGACTTTTGTCGCCTCCCGGATCACGGCAATGCGTGTGCGCGGCCCCAGGACATCCGCGATATCCTCCAGGACGCGATCGATCCTGTGCACAGACGCAAATATAAAAAACGTGGTTTCCTGTCCGACCAACTGTTCGAAGAAACGTCGCCTTTGCCCCGTTTTCCGCGGCGGATACCCCAAAAATGTGAACTGGTCCACCGGAAACCCCGACGCAAGCACGGCAAAGGTCAGGGACGATGGGCCGGGGACGATAATCGGTTCGATGTCCCGTTTCAAAGCCTCCCGGACGATGAGGAAACCGGGATCAGAAATGCCGGGAGTTCCTGCGTCAGTAACCACTGCTATTCGTTGTCCCTCAACCACTTTATCAAGAATTTCAGGCGTTTTTTTGTGTTCATTATGGGCGTGATAGGAAATCAAGGACGTATGAATATCGAAATGACTGCAGAGTTTTCGGGTCCGGCGGGTATCCTCCGCCGCGATGATATCGGCTTCCTCAAGAAACCGCCGCGCTCTCAAGGTGATATCTTCAAGATTGCCGATTGGCGTTGCCACAAGGGCAAGCCAGCCATTTTGATTCTTTGAAACCATGGGCCTCACAGGGTGGGAAGTTCCGTTAACCCACAAACAGACTTGGCCACCAACGACAAAAAGTCAAGCGTGCTGCATTTAAACCGACTGCTTTTTTTGCAGATGGCGTGCCATTCCAGTTATTCTAAGGGAAATCCTGCATTCTGATCATGGTCCTCCGGCGGGTTTTTGCTTGCCTGACATGTCGGTGGAAAGCTTGAATCTTTTGCTCTGTGGAACGATGGCTTTATAAGAGACCTTGAAATGTTCAGCTGGCTTTTAAACGCCTTGTATATGGATTTGCTGCTCGCTGTTTCCCCGTACTGGCTGACGCTTCTGCCACGGGCTCGACGCTACAGGTGCGGGTTGCTGGAACGCGCCGGCTTCAGTCCGGTTTTAACCAAACAAACCAGGCGACTCTGGATCCATTGCGCGAGCGTTGGCGAGGCCAGTATTCCCAGGCAACTCGTCTCAGATTTCACCGATCGCCATCCCGATTGGGATGTTGTATTCTCCACCTGGACAGATACCGGGGCAGACCGTTTACATAAGCTCTATCCCGACGCGACGGTCTTTTACTGGCCGCTTGATATCTCCCTGTCCGTGGACGCGGCCCTCAACAGGGTCCGTCCGGATGCCATTATGTTGGTCGAACAGGAATTATGGCCGAATTTCCTGCTCCGGTGCCGGAAACGCGATATTCCGGTAGCCATCATCAACGGCCGCATCAACCCGGGTTCCGTCCGATTACTGCGGGGGCTAAATCGGCTCGTGAAACCACTATGGGACCCGGTGGAACTGTGTTGTAGTCGTAGCGACATCGACGCGCAACGTTTTATTAACGCCGGACTGATCCCTGAGAGGGTCATCAATACCGGATCGTTGAAATATGATTCCCTTCCCCTGGAAGTCGATCCCGTGACACAACGTGATTTGGCGGAGCTGTTTGGATTGAAAAAAGACCAGCCCGTAATCGTTGGGGGCAGCACGCATCCCGGGGAAGAAGAAATTTTATGCCACATATGGAAACGACTTCGGCGGAGCCATGCGGACCTGCAACTGCTGCTCGCACCGCGTCATATTGAGCGAGCGAACTCTCTTGCGGCCGATCTGAAATCGCAGGGATTTTCCGTCGTTCGGAAAACCGAACTCGAAAAAAACAGTGTTCGCCCCGGAGACGATTCCGTGATTCTTGTCGATACCATCGGCGATCTTGTCACATGCTATTCGTTGGCAACATGCGTTTTCGTGGGTCGGAGCCTGCTGCCACCCGGTGGCGGACAGAACATGATGGAGCCCGCGGGGCTCGGGAAACCGGTGCTCGTGGGTCCTCACACGGATAATTTTCAACCGGAGATGAAACTTCTTTGCAAAAACAATGCCGTTAAAATTGCAGAAGACGAGGCCGCTTTGCAAAAAGAACTGGGGACAATTCTCAGGGATAACACAGACGCCCAGAAAATGGGACAGCGCGCGCGCCAAACCGTCATTGCCAACCGTGGGGCGGCCGAGGATTCACTGAACCGATTGGAAAAGCTTCTTGTTGACAAAGGACTTCTGTGAGGGGCACGCAAAAAACTTGACGTATCCTCTGCGGAAAACTACTATAAGTGAGGTTTTTTGAGACATTTCTTTGAGTATTTAAGAGGTATCATATATGGCAAAAATCGACAAGTTTCTACATTTCCTCGCGGAAAATAAAGGGTCGGACCTCCATGTAAAGACAGGAACACCGCCGCTTCTGCGTATCGATGGCAAATTAGAACGCATGAAGATGTCGCCGTTTAAGGCCGAGCAGGTTAAAGCCCTGGCCATGGAAATTATGCCGGATAAAAACCGCAAGGAATGGGAAAGTACAAATGACACGGACTTTGCATATGAAATCCCTGATCTGGGTCGTTTCCGAACGAACATCTACAGAGACAT
>JAGXLK010000612.1 GCA_018334735.1 Planctomycetota bacterium
GGCAGGCTACTGAAAATATTACGTTTGACACCCGGGGACGGGATAAGGAGGCAAAAAATGGGCAGGCGGGCCAGCCGGGCCTGAATCTCAAGCAAACCTCCGACTTTGAAATGCCTCTCTCCCGTCCCCTGGTAATCTCACAAGAACGGCCAACGATAAACGGCAGATGAGGTAGAAAGATAACGTAGAAAGACGAAGTATTTTCTGGAGCGGACTGGACTTCAGCCAGGGGCTGCAGTTCAGAACGCATACAGTGTCCCGGCCTCAAGTTTGTGCGGCTCAACAAAAAACGCACCACAGTGGAGCGGGTGAATGTCGTTGGAGAACCATTTTGCGTTACAAAAACACTCAAAAACATTTCCAAAGCAAATTTGAGGAATTTGCGCCCGGTCCATTCCGAATTCGGTGGCAATTCAAAGGAAATCCGGGGGCATCAAACCGCGAAACGGTGCACAGCGCATATTCCTCTTTAGTCTCCTCATTACCACCACGCCCATATTATCCCTTATAATCGGCCGTGAGCGTGCTTGACAACTTCCAGTTTCTCGAACGCTCACACGAAACGAGCAAAAAGCACATTTCGACCAATTCAGTTCGAACGGAAAAAAGGACCATGGCTGACAAAGTCTTTTACCGCATGACCGTCCAGGAATCCCTGGACGAACTCGACACTTCCCTCGACGGGCTTTCTACCGAACAGGCTGAGAAAAGACAGGAAGAGTACGGTGAAAACGAACTGATAACGGGCGCGCAGACCCCTAAATGGCTGATGTTCCTCTCACAATTTAAGGACGTGCTTGTCCTGGTGCTGGTTTTCGCAGGGATCGCATCCTACACCATTGCGGCCATTGAAGGAACGTGGGCGAATTTTCGCGACGGATCGGTCATGTTCTTCATCGTTTTCCTCAACGCCATTGTTGGATTCGTTCAGGAATACAAAGCGAGCCGGATCGTTGAGCAACTGCGAGAACTGATCCGATCACCCGCCCGCGTTGTGCGTGATGGTGAATCAAGCGAAACTCCTCAGCGTGATCTCGTGCCCGGAGATATTGTCCGTATTGAAGAAGGGGATAAGATACCGGCCGATATGCGACTCGTAGAGTCATTTAATCTGCGCACAAATGAATTCAGTCTCACCGGCGAGTCGATGCCCCAGGGCAAAGAAACGAACGCCATTAAAGAGGAGTGTGTCCTCGGCGATCACGATAATATGGCGTATGTGGGCACGACAGTCGCAAGCGGAACAGCCACCGGGCTGGTCGTCCGCACGGGGATGGAAACCGAACTTGGTAAGATCGCCAGTATGACCGAAGAAACCGTGGAAATTGCTTCCCCCCTGCAGAAAGAGCTGGACACCCTTGCGTGGCGGCTCACTGGAATCGTGCTTGTAATCAGTGTTCTGCTCTTCGGTGTAGCGCTCTGGCAGGACATGGGCTGGCTGGTTTCCATTACCTACGCTCTCGGCGTCGCCGTGGCCTGCGTACCTCAAGCCCTACCCGCTCAACTCACTGTTGCTATGTCCACCGCCAGTCGGCGACTGGCACAGAAAAACGCGGTGGTTAAAAGTCTACCCTCTGTTGAAACACTGGGGTCTACAAATGTCATCTGCACAGACAAAACCGGCACTCTAACCCGTAACGAAATGACCGCCACTCATGTCTGGTTCAACGGAAAACAGCATAAATTCACAGGGATCGGCTACGAACCCAAAGGGGACATCCTTGATGAAAATGAGGAGCCACTCAGCGACGAACAGATCGACGAGATAGAGATCATGATGGATGCAGCCACGATGGCATCCAACGCGGAAATCCACAAACCAGACGAAGATCATCCCAACTGGTATGCCGTCGGCGATCCCACAGAAGCCGCACTTGTCACAATGTCCACTAAAATCGGCACACGCTCACCGAAAGAAGACGAAGAGAACCCCGAACTTCAGGAATTCCCCTTCGAGAGCGAACGCAAACGCATGAGCTCGGTGAGGGAATTCGGCGACCGCGAAGTCCTCACCATGAAAGGTGCTACCGATTCAGTTCTATCAGTAAGTAAATATATCTACCGCGATGGCGAAGCCGAACCGATCACCGAAGAAGACAAACAGAAAATCCGGGAAATAAATGAACGCTACAGCGAAGACGCGATGCGGGTGCTGGCAATCGCGTACCGTCCTCTGGACGAATCGGGTCAGGACTATGTCTTAGAAGAAGTCGAAAAAGACGTCATCTTCCTCGGTCTTGTTGGCATGATCGACCCCCCGCGAGAAGGTGTCAAAGAAGCTATCGAAAAGTGCCATCAGGCCCATATTAATACCTATATTATGACCGGCGACCATGCCATCACGGCCAGTGCGATCGCCGATAAAATTGGTCTCGCCCACGAAGACGAACCGTGTCCTGTCATTACGGGACAGGAATTGGCGGAAATCAGCGACGAAGAGTTGATTGAGACAATGGACCAGCACAATTCCATCATTTTCTCTCGCGTGGATCCCAGCGATAAACTCCGGGTGGTGGAACTTTTGGAAGACGAATTGGATCAGGTTGTTGCCGTCACCGGGGACGGCGTTAACGACGCCCCGGCCCTCAAACGCGCCCACATCGGGGTTGCCATGGGTCAAACTGGCACAGATGTGGCCAAAGAAGCCTCGGAAGTCGTTCTTCTGGACGACAGTTTCCCGACCCTCGTGCATGCGGTGGAAGAAGGCCGTACAATCTACAACAACATCGCTAAAGTCGTATTGGCATCCCTGACTACCAATACCGCCGAACTTGTCGCCGTGTTGCTCGGGCTCATTGGAATCGCTCTCGGAAACATCGCCATTCCTATACTCGCCATTCAGATTCTGGCAATCGACCTGCTGGCCGAGATCATGCCGCTGACATTTTTGTGCTTCGATCCTCCCAGTCCCGAGCTGATGAAACATCCCCCCCGAAGTCGGGAACAGCACATTCTCGACATATTTACCGGCAACGAAGTTGTCTTCCTCGGAGTATTGATAGGCGCACTGGGAGTTGCCAATTATCTTTTCTATCTCATCAGACATGGAGGTCTGATAAGTCAGGAAA
>JAGXLK010000613.1 GCA_018334735.1 Planctomycetota bacterium
CGCCAGCGGCCTGAACTTCATCACGAAACGGCCCAGGGCCGAAGTGCTGGAGGATTTCCTCAGAGTTATCGACGAGACGTACTCCGCGAAAAATTACTTCGATCGCTGTCTGCGGCTGAGCAAGGAGCTGGAGATCAAGCCCCGTTTCAAGCCGACCTGGCGGACGAAATTGGGCTACGCAGGGGCGTTCCTGAAGCTCGCAGTGTGCCTCGGACTGCGGCCCTCCACGTGCTACTACTTCTGGAGGAACCTCTTTGCGGTCCTGTTGACACACCCTGCGGCCGCGGAAACGGTCGTCAACCTCATGGCCATGTATCTGCATTTCGGGCCACATGCAAAATTCATTACCCGACTGACGGAAGAGAAGATCAGAGAACTTTCACCCGCGGGGACACAGGTTTCAGAATCTGCCCGGCCCACGTAGCCGCCGCCAGTCCGGGGCCCTGCGTGCCAACCGAAACTTCTACATGGCCGACGACCAGGGAAAGATCCGGCGGGATTAACGCCCCCGGTCCACGCTCGGCAGCAGGCAGCGGAAGCCTGGCAGAGAGGGAGGATTCGAACCCTCGGAGGAAGTTTTGTGCCCTCAACGATTGAGCCAACCGTTGCTTTCGGCCAGTCGCCCAGAAGCGGGCGCTCAGGCGCGTCGGAGGTGGATACGAACTACTGGAAGAGCTTCGTGCACGAGCGCCTGGCGACCGCCATGAGCGATCCCGGCTGCCTGTCAATCTTCGGCAGAAAAGCCGTGCAGCACCGCCTCTTCGCCGGGCATCTTACCGCGGAATGCCGAGGGCGGAGGATACAAGTCCCTGGCCGAGGACGACGCTGTGGAGTTCGACGTTGAGCAGGGTCCCAAGGGCCCGCGTGCTGTCAAAGTGACGAAGGTCTGACAGGAGCCCGAATCGGGTTGCTGACGAGAATTATGCGCCGCCGTGTGGAGGGACACGGGGGCGCTTTTTTTTGCTATGGCGCATCCGGTGAGGGTGGGGATTCCTGCTCGTCGGCGGAATTCAGGTTCCGCTTTGCCTCAGTGAGTTTCTCCAGGAAGTTGCCTTCGCGAAACTGTCTGGTCCACTTCTTGATAATGCGCCATCCCGCCACGCCCATCAGGCTTTTCCACCATCTGCGTGACCAGCGGCGCCAGCCGGCTCTCAGGTTGTGCAGGTGCAGCAGGAGGGCCGGAAATGACAGGATATTGAGTCCCACCATCAGGAAGTGGCTGAATCGGTAGAAGCGCCCCATGATCTTCCGGATCGAGGCCTGCATTTCCTCCGCCGTCAGCGGCTCGTCCGGTTCGAAGAGGGGAAAGTTCCCGTCGTAATATTCCCACCCTACGTGTTCGGTAGAGTAAACCCTGTTCTTTTCCTTGAGCCGTTGTCTCAGTGCGGTTCCGGGCAGGGGCACGGGCAGAAGGACCTGCAGTGTATCGATGCGGGCTTTGCGAATGAAACGCCGGAACCGCTTGACGCGCTCCTGGGCATTCATCTTAAACTCCACGCCGGATCGCATCGGATAGCCGAAGATGAACATGCCGTGCACTCGGAACCCAGCGCGGTGGTAGAGTCGCGTCATGGTCACCATATCCTCGGGCTTCAGATGCTTGTTCATGGCCTCGAGTTCCTCGGCAATCGGCGACTCGAACCCGATGGCCACGGAGTTGATGCCCGCCTCGCGCATGGCAGACAGCAGTTCGGAGTCGTGTGCCTTGTCCAGCCTGATCTGAACCATGATTTTGAACCGTACTCCCACCTTGCCCTGGTAATCGGAGAGCATTCGGCAAACGCGCAAGGTCTCCTCACGATCCTGGCCAAAGAGGTCGTCGACGACGAAGAACCTTCTTGCGCCCTGCTTCTCATACAGAGACATGAACTGTTCCATCAGGCTTTCTGCCATGGCGTAGCGTGGTTTGCCCTTCACGGCGCAGAACTCGCAGTTCATGCCACAGCCTCGGACGCGGCCGACCGGATATATCCGAATTCTGCCATAGCGCAGGAGCGAGAAGTCTGGCACCGGCAGCCGATCCAAGTCGGCCACGGGATCGCGCGTTGACTCTTTAAGCTGACCGTCTTCTTCCAGGTACGCGATACCGCGGACATCCTCTCTGCTCCGTGTCCCGTCGAAGACCTCCAACATATCCTTAATGACTTCCTCTCCTTCGCCCCGGACGACATAATCCACGCCATTGTGCAGGGCCTCGCCCATTGTCTCATCGACGAAGTGATGCCCCCCCGCAATGGTGGGAATTCCCAGGTCCTGGTAGTAGGACCCAACCCGCAGCAACCGTGGGACCGTGCTCGATAGCCCCCCGTAGAGCCCCACCGCGTCCGCCGGGCGTATCTTCTGCAAAACCGTGTGATCCGGCAGACCGTCGGCGTCTCGGGGGGCTCCGCCGCGATAGTTGTTCTCGTCGATGACCTCTACATCCCACCCCGGAATGTCGTTCACTGCCGTGGCAACGCATACCGGCCCCAGTGCAGTCATGTGGCGCGCAACACCGGAGTAGATATTGAAGGCCGGATAGGCGGGAATGATCATCCTGAGCCTGCGCCGGCTCCTGTGGCCATGAGTTTGCGTCTGCATCTCGCCCCTCTCTTGATGTCCCGTCCAGTTTAACTCGTATAGTTGTATACTACTCCGGAATGTGGGTCGTGTCAACGTGGACCTCGGCTACATTCAGCAGAACTCTGGCAACCCCCCTTGGCACGTTTTCCCCGTAGACTGGCAACCCGGAGAATGGCAGAGCGATCTGGAAGCCGGTCTCCTGTGGCGAATGCGGCGGGGCAAGCCTTGCCTCTTCTTTCGGCCTAAATCGTGCGGTTTCCGGGGATGAAGAAGAAACCTCCCGGGTGTTAGAATGCTGTGCTGGGCCGCGAGAAGGGGGGCCAGCCACACATACCTCTATCACCCAGGAGGTGATGTTACTATGACCGTACGAGCGGCTGATCGCAACTGTAAAATCGACGCGGTCGAAAAGAGCCCTGAGACTCTCACCGGCCGAGCCGGTCTGGCCCTGTTCGTTTCCTCCCTCAAATCCTGCGGCATCCCGGACCTGCTGGCAGAG
>JAGXLK010000614.1 GCA_018334735.1 Planctomycetota bacterium
TTGGGTCAACATGCAACTCTTTCCACAGAATAATATTCGGGTCAGTCATAGTCTGGATCTCCCCCTCTGGACCTTCCGGGCGCATCGGTTCCTCGGGCATTTTATCTCCCCCGAAGTCTTCATCGTAATATAAACGCCCGATTTCTTCCCTGTATATTCTGTCAGCCGGTATGCGGGGGGCGCGCTCAATTGGCCAGGGCCACTTTAAATGGTAACCGGGGCCGTAAACAGTTGCTTTAACACCCTTTTTCTTATCCTCGGCCCGCAGTCGTGGTTTTCCAAAGCACTCGATGAAAGCGACTTCACCTCGATCGACCACAACCAGTCCCGAAAGAAGCCATAACAGAAAGAGCCACATCAGCACCAGCGGCACAATGGCTTTTTGCATAAAACGGTAGAACCAGGTCTCGGAAATCTTAAATCCAAACTGGTAGTCCAGAGTCGTCGCCACCGTCTGCAAAATATCCCCTGGTTCGGCCGCGAGGTTTAGAAGCCGACTATCGTAAACCGCTCGGTGTTCCTGTCCCGGCACGCGGGGACGGTAAACATCCAGAATAAAATTCAGCAGGATTTCAATTGATATCAAGCCCATCACGCCCGGCACGACATATGCTGCTACAAATTCGGCCAGCTCGATCCCGAAATCATACAAGCTCATTGTCAACAGAAGTAACAGGCTGCCCACAACGTTCCCCATCAGGTAAGATCCGGCCGCTCGCAGCAAACGCAGGCGTGAATCATGTGCCAGGCCGACCACATACTTCGCCATCACAAAACCGAAGAACGAAATTACCGCCATGCCCGCGACTGCTGCCAGGGGATTCTCGATGCTACCTATCTCCTCGGCGGTTACAACGTCCTGAACATTCCAAAAGCACAGGAAACCCAATATGCTCGCCAAAAGAACCGAAAAACCGGGTTCGATAAATCGTTCAAAAATTCGCAGCCCGGTATGCGCACGCATACGGTCCAGTTCCTGCTCCTCGAAGATCTCTTCGCTGGTCCGTTTCTCTTTTAGCTCCTCCATCTCCTCTCGTTCTTCACGGGCGCGGCGTTTTTGCCGGCCGTGCGCCATCACCATAATCCAGACCAGCACGCCAGATAACAGAAACCACACTTCTGACAGTAAAGCTTTGCTGGCCTGCCCCGTTTTGTAATAAAGGGCAAACGCTATTCCCACAAAAACAAGTTGTAAAAACAACCCAAAAAGTGCAGTGGTTTCAACTTTTTTCTTATGAGGCATGTTTCGTCAATTCCTCCTCGCTCTCAGCAACGGCTTAAATAATTTCTCGCCGCTCAAACAAGAATGCGCCAAATGCTACCATCGCAACGCACCAGACGCAAGCATAGCCGCCGGCTTTCAACACATAACTTACCGGGATGATGGGATCCGGTCGCATCAATTGATCCGCAACCCAGAAAAGCTGCTGTGACGGGACGACGTGATACGCCGTCCAGCAGATGCCAAACCAACCACTTTTCACGTACAGCAAAATGCCATCTTCTGAAAATCTTGCTTCAAAATTCTGACCCGGCCTGGCTTTTTCCAAGTCATCCATATGCCGCTCGGGCGGATTGAATTCAAGACCAAACTTCCGTGGTCTGATGGTGCCCGAGCCGCCTTTTACTACGCGCGCACTATATCGTCCACTGCTATCAGTAACCGGATTTCGCGGAATACCCAGCATCTCGACCCCTTTGAGCGGCGATCCGTCCTTGAACACCACCGTGCCCGAAACGAGCGCAGTCTCGCTATCACCCTGTGGCGCCCACCGCACCCAGGTATCGTTGACTGTCCAGCCGAACAGATAATTCGAAAGCATGCCAACAAAAAATACCAGAAGGCAGATCAGGACATTTGCCACCACATTTACACGGGTCGAACTTGCCACAGCAACCGAGGCAATCATCCAGACCCCCAGAAATACGAGCACGCAAGCCAGGAAAACCGGCCAGACGCCTTTGCTTGCGAAACTTACAGCAATCCATTCGAAAGACCAGTCTTTACTGATAAACAAAAGACAAATAAATGCAAAAGAATATAGAATCAAACCGGAAAAAACGGCCGTCGCGGTGAAGTTACTGCGATAAAAGTAATTGGCGTAAACGCCGACCCCGAAAGCCAGGACAAGGGGAAGCACCTCCGCCAGGAATACGGGCCAGTCCACTTTGAAGCTCGCGGTTGTCGGGACTCCCATCCGAACCGTCATTAGAAGCATCAACGTAAACAAAAATGATGCCAGGGCCATTGCGCAAGTAACGCCCAGAAATTTACCGGCAACGAATATGAACCGCCCCACAGGCTTACTGATAACCGCTCCTGCTGTCTTTGCCTCTATCTCTCTGCTGATTACCTGTGTAGCGCTGAGAATTGAAAGTACAATACCAACCATAAAAATCGTGCCCAATCCCATATCAATCGCCAGCTTGACATCCTCCATCATCGTAAACATAGTGATGAGCGGGCTGAAAGCTATCAGAACAATCCCCACAACCAGCAGTATCCCATAAATCGGCTGGCGTATAATCTCGACAAATGAATTCCGTACTATGGCCCACAGGCTCGAAAGCAAAGGCTACGGCCTCACAGACAATTAAAGCATAAAATCAAATACGACAACCAGATTACTTAAGTAACATCAAACGAAAATTTGTTCAATTTTTCTTATTTTTGCAACTTTTGCGCCTTCTTCAGCGCTGAACCCGTCCCGAACCTCCCTGTTCGACCAGGTTCTCCACTTCTTCAACCGTCACCATATTCGCATCGCCCGGGATGCTGTGCTTCAAGCAACCGGCCCCCACACCGAAATCGAGTGCCTTTTGATCGTCCCGGTCCGCCAAAAGCGAATAAATCAACCCACCCGCAAAACTATCTCCCCCTCCCACACGGTCCACTATGTGCGTCAGATCATAAGTATCCGTCGTGTAAAGCGCATCGCCATCGAACAGAACCGCAGTCCAGGTATTATGTGAAGCGCTGAGGCTTCCACGCAAAGTGATCGCAACCTTCTTGAGATTGGGAAACTGTTCCATCAGCTTCTCCCCAACATACCGATAGTC
>JAGXLK010000023.1 GCA_018334735.1 Planctomycetota bacterium
TTGTCGCAAACCCGTGGTCGTAAGCCGATTACTGCTCGCCGATCACCGACAACCCTGCCGTCCCGGTTCTACTCGCACGAATGCCCGGCATCCTCGCCGTGGCATTCGCGGATCTGTTCCGGGGAGCAGTCGCCCGGCTTGCCCTCCAGCTTCTCCGGGTGCTCGCAGTCCTGGGTCTCCTTACAGGGATGGCCTTCAACGTCACCGTGGCACTCTCTGATCTGCTCGGGGGAACAGTCTTCGGGCTGACCTTCCAGGTTCTCCGGTTTTTGACAACCTTTCGTTTCGTCACACACCCTGGTATCCTCCTTAACGAAAACTTAGTTAAGTATCTACTTATCTACTTAAGTTAACCGCTCTGCCTGCAGCTGTCAAGGGAGGATATGGGGAGAGCGGACTTATCGCCGCCGGTCAAATTCTTCAGGGCCTCCAGTTTCTCTCCGAGGCGTTCCTGATGGACAATCCAGGAGGGCGATTTCGCCGTTTTTAGCACGTGTCGTTACGAAACAGCGGGATTGCCGCGAGGCCTCCGGCCCCTCGCAATGACGTTCTGAACCGCTATATGGTCGTTGCGAGGCTGCCATAGGGCGCGCCGAAGCAATCTCGTCGTTTTTTCGAAGAGCTTACGCAACAAGTGCCGGGAAAAGTACGGCAAGTATCAGGAAAAACGAAGTCCCATATAGGGGAATTCCGCACTGACGAAGCCGGAAAAATGAACTATACTGGTACATATTTAGCGTGAGATTTCAGCTCTACGCCTCATCGCGGTACCATCGTACAGAATGCCTGAAACACCTTTATTGACGGAAGACCCAAATTGCCGTGAAAAAACTTATTGCCCCGCTGATTCTGATGCTGATCACCGCGGTTGGCGTGACTCTGTTGTTCCGTGAGTTTGGCCTCTTCCATGCCCATCTCGATATGGGTAACCGGTATTATTCCCAAGGAAACTACAAGGCGGCTTTCGCACGGTATCGGAAAGCACACCTTGTCGATCCGCAAAACAAAAAAGCTCTCAGGAAGCTCGCTTCGCTTGCCGAAGAACTTGGGAAAAACAGGCATGCTGCGAAATACCTCACACTCCTTGCGGAGGCGCTTCCGGAAGATCCTGCAATCCGGGTCCGGCTTGGCGACGCCCACCTTGCCCTGGATAACTACGACACGGCCATTAACAATTTCCAGAAAGCCATCAATCTCGGCGCTGAAAAACCCGACCTGCGGCTCAAAATTGCCAGAGCTTTCCTCTGGGCTGAAAAATACCCCGAAGCAAGCCACCGGTTCCGCAAACTGGCAGAAAATGAACCCGAAAACCCGACGGTGCTCCACGGCTGGACTCGAGCCGCTTACTGGAGTGAAAATTACGAGGAAGCAGCCCGAGCTTATTCCAAATACCTGGAAGTGGCCCCTCCAGATGCGAAAGGACTTCAGGAATATGCCGCGGTCCTGACGGCGCTTGAGGAATTTGAAAAAGCGGGCGGAATTTATGATCGCATACTGGAAATGAAGCCTCAGTCGGCGGAGGCACTTCGCGGAAAAGCCGACTGCTACGCCTGGGCGAAAGAATACGGGAAAGCCATTCCTGCATACCGCAGGCTTCTCAAGCTCAAATCTGAAACCCAGCATGCCCGGCGACAACTGGCAAGAATCTATTTATGGAACGAAGAGTACGAAAAAGCCATTCCTCTCCTTGAAAAATGGCTGGAGCGCGAACCCGCCGCAGAAGTGCGCCTGAAACTGGCGCGGGCTTACGCACATGCCAACCGTCCCGAGAAAACGAACGCTATGGTGCAGGAACTTTTAGAATCTGACGCGAAAAACGCCCCCGACCGAAAGGAACTCGCCGAAATCCAGCTCACCGTCGGAAACAAAACTCAGGCCGTCCGCATCTATGAGGAATGGGTGCGTAACCACCCCGAAGACTCAAAAGCAACCAGGCGTCTGGCATCCCTTTTCCGGGCGCAGAAAGAGCATAAGAAAGCCCTCCCCCTTTTTGAAAAACTCTTGCAAGACGACCCGGACAATGTCGCATTGATATTGAAAACAGCCGAAGAAGCACATTGGGCGGCGGAGCGGGCAAAAGCGGTTTCGCTGCTGGAACGTGCGCTGAAAGCACGTCCCGATGACACCGAAATACTACGGAAGCTGGCGGATTACTCCATGGCCACCGAGAACTACGACAGGGCCGCCGAATATTATGCTCATCTCGCCGAAGCCTCCGAACAAGTGGATGAGAAAGAAATGCTCAGATGGGCTAAGGCATGCGAACTGAGCGGAGACCGAAAAAAGGCGCTCGCGATTCTGGGTAAACTCGTGCAGAAACGGCCCGAAGACACAGAACTGCTTGAGCAGATGGCTGGCTTGCATCTGGCCCGGAAAGAATTCGGGCTCGCCCGCGCCCAATTCAAAAAACTCGCCGAACTCGAACCGGGGAAACGCAAGTGGCGCGTGATGTCCGCGAAAACTCTCGTGTGGAGCGGAGACCATCGGAAAGCGTACGGTGAATTGGGAGAGCTGCTCAAAGAGACGCCCCGGAACACGGAACTTCTCTCCCTTGCTGCAGACGAAACCCTGGCCCTCAAGAAGTATGAGGAAGCATCCGGATTGCTCGAGAAACTTATTAAACAAAATCCCGATGACCGAAAGCTCCGCGCTAAAGCGGGGAACGTCGCCATGGCGGCCGATCTGTATTCCCGAGCAGAAGTCCATTTCCGCTGGCTCATCAAAAACGGTCGCAGCTCCCCGAAAGTTTACAGCGGTCTCATCAACTCACTGAACGCCCGCAAAAAATTCACAGAAGCGGCGAAGGTCGCCTCCGAAGCGATACAGCAGCACAGCCAGAACGAAAAGTTCCAACGCTCCCTCCTCGATGCCCGGCTGGCGGCCGGTGAACATTCTAAGGCGATTGAAACCTGCCGTGCCCTGCTGAAAAAACATCCCGACGACCGAAAACTTCGCCGTCAACTCGCTGATCTCCACCTGTATACGGAAAATTTCGCCGAGGCGGCGAAACAATACAAAAAGCTGCTGGCAAGAACGCCCGAGGACCTCAAGTTACGGGAGAATTACGCCGACGCCCTTTTCTGGTCGGGCCAGCCCGAACGAGCGCTTCCGCATTACCGGAAACTCGTCGACGCAGACGCCGGGTCGGAACAGGTCAAGGGGAAGATGGCCGACGCTTATCTTGCCGCCGGCGAGTTCGAGAAAGCGGCGGCGATCCTGACGGAGTTGCGAAAAAGTGCGCCCAAAGACGAAAAACTCCTGGCGAAGTTGGTCGGGTGTTACGAAGCGCTGGGGGAAAGCGCCAAAACGGCTGAGGTGCTGGTAGAGCTGAGAAAACTTCGCCCCGATGACCCCGAATTGAGACTGCGCCTGGCCCGCGCATACATTTCCGAGAAGCGGCATGAGAGGGCAATTCCCTTGCTAAAAGGCCTTAAAAATCAGGGTTTTCAGACCCGGGAAGTGAGCCGCATGCTCGGAAACGCCTTCATGGCTCAGCATAAGTTCGGCGAGGCAGTCACAGTGTTTGAAAAGCTCCACGAGGCGTATCCAGAAGATATTCAGATAGAAGGCGATCTGGCAATGGCTGTGTACCTCGACGGGCAGCTCAAGCGGGCCGAGAAAATGCTGAGGGAAATGTATGAAAAAGCGCCGGAGGACCTGGAGAGTGTCCGGCTCCTGGCCCAGATCTTCATGGAACAGGAAAAATACGATGAGGCCACCCGGATGTTCGAGCGGGCGTTCGCACTGGGAGATAAAAGCAAAGACACGCGCGTCCGGTACGCCCGCGCTCTGGCCTGGGGCAAGAGATATGAGAAAGCGCTTCAACAGTACTCCCGCCTCGTAAAGAATTACCCGGACGACTGGCAGCTCCATCGGGAAAAGGCACGCATACTGGGCTGGGACCGTCAGTACAAAAAAGCAATTGCGGAATATCAGAAGATCCGCAAGCAGTATCCCAATAACGCGCTTGTGCTGTTGGAAATGAATGCCAAGAGGGCTTTCTATAACGACCAGCATACCACCTCTATTCAGCAATACAGAAAGCTCCTGGACCGGGAGCCGGAAAATCTTGAGGCCCAGTTCGACATCGCGCAGGTCTACTCGCGACAATCGATGTGGTCGGAGGCACAGGAGGCTTACGAAAACGTGCTGGAGATATACCCCGGTCATTTTCGTGCCAGGCGGGCGCTGAGGAAGACAAAACTCGTGCGGCGCAGCACCGATTTGCAGTTCCGGCTGTTCCATAACTGGCGGCGGAGCGATGAACGTTCCGTTGATGTAGAACACCATTCATGGGGTGCGGGAGCGAGTCGATGGATAACCGACCGGCTGCACGCGAAGGCAGAGTGGCGATACGAAACGTTCAATTTCAGCGATTTTCATCTCATCCCCGCCCAGCTCTCCCGTATCGCCTTGAGATATTTCGATCACCCGGGGTGGGACGCTGGGGCGAGCCTGGGACTGCGCGATTGGGCCGGATCACCCCGGCACAGATGGCAGTACCGGGCGTTTTTCCATACGCGACCTTTTGATACCGCCGATCTGACGTTATACACGGAACGGCAAGATTACATTGAAAACAGCCGCACCGTTCGGGCCGGAATACAGAAAACCGATTACGGGATCTCGGTGGATGTGCCGGCAACCCGCCGTCTGCGAGTCGGCTCCGATTGGGAATGGTCGGATTTCAACGATACAAACGCTCAGGAAACCTTCCGAGCTCGCGCGAAATACCGCATACGTGAAGCACCCACACGGCTTGATCTCGGTTATCGTTTCGAAAACTGGAACTTCAAAGAAGACCAGGCGCTGTATTTTGCGCCTGAGAGTTTTCAGATGCATTTTGCCTACCTCGACTGGCGCCATGATCTCAGCAAACACGGAAATTTCTGGGGAAGCCGTCGCACCTACTACGATCTGGGCATTGGATACGGTTTGGATTCCGAGAACGAGGACAGCGTCACCGGGTGGGTCGGATTGCATCATGACCATTCGGAACGTTTCTCCATCGACGCGCGGTGGGAAGCGACGCGTGGAACCGCATATGATGAGGACCGCTTTTTGATGACGGTTAATTACCTTTTTGGTGGTCCGGAACTGGATTGACAGTTACTGGTCCGCTCCGGCAAACGTCACTGTATTTACGAACCAGACCACTTAGATGTGTTGAACTGCTTTCCGATAACTGATCACGGGAAACAACGAAATGCCGCAGCAAAAACAACGAAAAAGACGCATTTTTGTCGGTCTTTTCACAGTGATGACGGTCTGTGCGTCGGTCTACCTCGTTGTCCGAGCCATTCTGCTGACCATGGGTAACCTCGGGACGTGGAGCATGGTCCTGGCCGCGCTTCTGTTGCTGGCCGAATCATTTGTTGTTTTTCAGGCGGTTGCATACGCACTCAATGTCAGCCAGACTGTCGACCGTGAGGCCATACCGCGAAAAGATTTTTCCAACTGGGATGAAGCGCCACCGGTCGCTATACTTCTGCCGGCCAGACACGAACCGTACGACGTGCTGGATAAGACTTTAACCGCGATATCGAACATCGATTATCCGAACAAAACCATCTTTTTCCTGGACGACTCGTCCGAAGAGAAGTACCAGCATGAGGCCGAGCAACTTGCCGATGAATACGGTGCGGTTCTTTTCCAGCGGGAAGACCGGCACGGAGCCAAAGCCGGCGTGCTCAATGACGTTATTGAACAGCTCGATGAAAAATACAAGCATATCGCGGTCTTTGACAGCGACCAGGAACCAATGCCAGCCTTCCTCAAAAGACTGGTCCCCGTTATGGAGGCCAATGACAGGCTGGGATTGGTGCAAACGCCCCAGTTCTACACCAACATTGACGCCAGTTATGTTTCTGCAGGTGCTAATTTGCAACATTGCATGTTCTACGAGTATATCTGCGAGGGAAAATCCAGCCGTGGCGCTATGATGTGCTGTGGAACGAACTTTCTTCTGCGACGTGAAGCCATAGAAGATTCGGGCGGTTTTGATGAATCATCCGTCACTGAAGATTTCGCCACGAGTCTTGACCTGCTGGTGCATGGCTGGCAAAGCGTTTACTACAATGAAGTTTTGGCCTTCGGAGAAGCTCCAGAAACCCTTTCTGCTTTTCTCAAGCAACAGAGCCGATGGGCCAGCGGGAACCTGCAGGTGCTGAAAAAAGTGATTCGAACACTTGTCACCCACCCCTTGAAGCTGACAGTCGGACAGTGGTGGGAGTTTCTCACAACCGGAACGTATTACCTGACCGGCTGGGCCTACCTGGTCCTGATGATATGTCCGATCGCCTATGTATTTTTCGGTGTGCCCACTTTTTTCATGGAACCAACCATCTACGTGCTGACTTTTGTGCCGTACTTCGCCCTGTCGCTGGGTATATTTTTCACAAGCATGGAGCGCAGGTATTATACTCCGGGAAAGTTGGTGGAGGGCATTTTACTCGGTTTCGCCGCACTTCCCGTCTACATAAAATCCGCCGTGGGAGCCCTCTTCGGAGTCAAAACCTCATTCCTGCGAACCCAGAAAGCCGGGGCCACCGAGACAGAGCCACTCTGGTACTTCTGGCCGCAGACGGTTCTATGGTTGGCCAATTTCGCGGCCCTCGTGTGGGGTGCCAATATCCTCGGCACCGGTCTTCGATGGCCCCTGGCAGTGAGCATGATCTGGATCACTTACCACTTTTTCATTTTTTCCGGATTCCTTTTCTTTCGAAACATGGAACCTGAAAAAGAATATGTTAAGGCCAATCCCCAATAACCGGCGCACGGCCCCCCGGGGCGCAGGATTGCTTGTGGGGTGTCTGGTCGTGCTGTCAGCGATCAGCTGCCAGACACAATATACCCGTACACCATCCGATCTCGGCGCCGCCTGGGATTACTATTTGACGACTTTTGTCCACGACGGCCGGGTGGTTCGCCCCCGACACGGCGGCGATACCGTCTCAGAAGGACAAGCCTACGCCATGTTGCGCGCGGTCTGGATGGACGACCAAGAAACTTTTGATCGATGCTACCGATGGAGCGAAAAACACCTCTCTCGGGCTGGAAGATTCGGCGATAATCTGCTCGCATGGCACTATAAAAAATCCTCAAAAGGAAGCAAAGGGGAGGTCGTCGACTGGACACCCGCTACGGATGCGGACCTTGACTACGCCCTGGCCTTGTTTCTGGCCTCAGAAAAATGGTCGATCCAACCGCGGGGGCTCACGCCCTACCGGAAAAAAGCCGCGGAACTCGCATCAGATATCATGAGAAAAGCCGTGTTACGGCTGCCGTCAGGTGAACTTCTGCTCCGCCCATGGGTTCTCGATGACGAGAAAGATCCCGATTACCCCCTGACCGCCAATCCATCCTATTTTTCCCCGGCACACTATCGCATTTTCGAAAAATTGAGCGGTGACAACCAGTGGGGGCAACTTGCGGATGACACCTACGACCAGCTGGGACGAATATCGCAGCAACTCGGGCGATTAAAAGGCATCGGACTTGTGCCCGATTGGTGCCTGGTGACTGAAAGTGGAAACTTTAAAGCCTCTGAGGAAAAAGGGACTGTAAGCTCATGGGACGCGTTCAGATTATGGTGGCGCGTCGGGCTCGATCACCGATTGTCCGGGGAAGACCGCGCGAAAACGCTCATCAAGGCGCAACTGATTCCCTTCCTTCGCTCCGAACTGCAAAAGGAAGGCCGGATCATGCTCGAATACGAGTACACCGGCCAGCCCCTCAAGAAATACACCAGCGCAGCAATACTGGGCACCTACGCATGGACAGTCTCCCCGTTTGATAAAGAACTCACCCGTCAACTCAAACAACAACTCGCAGAGCGACGTTTCTCCGCACCCGGCGGCATTTTCTACGACCAACCGGATAACTATTACGTCAACAGCTGGGCCTGGTTCGGAGACGCTACTGAACGTGATCTTGTGAAATCGACCCCGGGAGAAATCGACCGATGATGGCAAAAGAGGACCTTCTGAAAGCCCTTGATAAAGCGGTGCGAACCGAAGAAAAAGCAACACCGCTCTACCTTCGACACGTCTCAGCTTCTGTCCCCTGGTTCGGATTCGAGGACGACGAAAAGGAAGAGATACAGAATGTACTCCGCTCTATCGCGCAGGATTCGAGTCGGCATCGGGAAATGATCGAAGAGCTCCGGGAAAAAGTGGAACAGGAGGACAGGGATGTTTTCTAAAGAAGATTACAAAGATTACCTCGAACAGGTCATGGCACTTGAGGCCAAGATGAACGAACACTATAAAAAACTGGCCCGGCAGGTTGATGACAAAGAAATGACCGCGCTGTTCGAACAACTCGAGCACGAAGAGGCCAACCACTACGCGCAACTGGAAAAACTGGAAGAACTCCCGTCAGGTGCCGGATAAGAATCTATTCGGTCCCGCTGAAAGCGCAGCAAGAACTCCCTGTCGTAGCACCGGTGGGTCAGATGGTAGGTGTATCCGGGCAATATGACTCGGCTGTGTTCTGGCATGATCACCGGCAATCATAGGGCAAGGTTTCCGCCCCTGCAAAGGGCTCGGAGCCGCTTAGAATCCGAAAACACCCCCCGAAAATGTAAGTATTCAGTAAAGCACGTACATCCTCCACGACTTCTTCCAACGTCACATCTTCTGGCAATTTATGCCGCCGCAGAAAACCGCGCCACTGGGACCGTTTACTCGTGCCGGAGGCGAATTCTTCCGAAAGTCCCATAGGAGTTGCTTTCGGAATCTCGGTCTGGCGCCGACGGAACGTTTTCTCAATCGCACGCGCGACCGCTCGTCCCTGGAAATCAAGACGCCTGCACATCGTCCAAAGATCGTAAAAGTCCTTGAGTCTGCTGTTCGGGAATCCAAGAGACACAATAGCCTCAAACTGCTCCGCATACGGGCTTTTCGTGATTCGGTAGAGCAGACGTTCAGTTCCATACCTGACCAACGTCAGGTTGAAATCCTCACCACGTTCTCTGCTGAGGTTGAGAAGCCTCTGACGAACTGAAGCTGCGAGATTGCTCGGTGGTTTTGAGCTCACGTTATGGCCTCCATATAGGGCTGCATCACCTGCGCGACACGGCATATCCGAGCGTATTTCCACAGTTCATCCGCGGTGATCATGTTCTGCTGCCAGGAGTCTTTCAGTGCTTCCAGAGCGACATCCAGCCCGATCTTGTTGCGATATTTGAAGCAATCGGCCACCGTTTTGGACGGACAGTACACCTTGATCGTCGCGCCTCCGATATCGTGTTCTTCAACGCCTTCGCTCAGGGCAGGGCCGGAGAACCGGACGATTTCAATGGGAAGCTCGCGAACCTTTGGAAGCGCCGCCTTGCGATCTATGGCCATCCAGATCTGGTGCGGGGATTGCGTCCCGATTTCGTGGAACCGCAGGGCGGACAGAAGACAAATGACCCCCTTCGGCACACGCTTGACGGCCTGGGCCAGTGTCTGTCGGCAAAACTATCACCAACTCTCAACTGCCGTTCCCTTCCGCTTAGAGCCCCCATTTCCCCCGCAAAATGCCCCGTCTAAGCCATATATAAGGGGTGTTTCTGTCCTATCCGCAGCTCCAGCAACAACTTCGGTTGGTCCGACCCGGATACCTCAGACCCCGATACCTTCCAGTTGTTTCGTTCGTCGTTCCTCGATTTTCTCAACTCACAACTCAGAACTCTAAACTCAGAACTGCCGCTTTAAGCCCATATGTTACCCCCTTGTTTTGTCGTATCCCCTTATTCCGCATTCTGATATCGGGGTCCGACTCCTATTACCCTGGCCAGTTTTCTGATATGAGTGGCCACGCAACCCAAAACCGTTATATAATATAGGTGCGGATATGACAGGGATCCTATTGTTGGAGAATTGTTGGTGACAAAACTCCACATAGGAGACCGGCATGTTCGCTATTGTTCAATGTTAAGGACGGTTTAACCGGAAGAACCCTCACTTCACGTCAGCCGGATCCGCCGGTTCGGCGATCCAGTCCCAGACAGGTCCGGTTGACCCGTTTTCCAGGCGCACCCCCTCTGGATTGACCGGATGGCCGTCGTCCCTGGATGTGGCCTGCACTGCCAGAGCAGTTACTCCGATAGCCCCGAGCGGTTGCACCTCACCCTCCTGCGCGATTCCGTCGGTGTTTTTATCCTGCCAGGCGGCCAGACCTTCCAGCTCCTGTCCGCTCAACCAACCGTCGCCGTCGTCATCCAGCAGTGCCATTGCCCGGAAACCATCACCGGGTAGCAGCCACCAGGTAAACGTGCCGAAAAGCTGACGTCCGGATTGAACGGTGTTCGTCCTACGGGGATCCCATACCAGAAACCGAGCCTCTGGAGTTATCCAGGTCCACCGCCGTTCGCGTCCGGACCCGGTCATGTCAAACGGTACGGGCTCGTCGCGGATGATGAGTTGATCGATGCCCCTCGTCTGGTGGGTCGAAAAAATGATGGGGGTGACCGGTCCCTGTGGCAGCTCCTGCAGTTCATTGAGATGGTCCTCTGTCTCTCCACGCAGATCTTCATTGATCTTGAAGTCCGGATATTGATCGGATAGACGCTGAATACCTTTCGCCGCGTTGTAACTGACCAGCGATTGGATTCCGGCCAACGGCTTATGATCGAGATCGGCTTCCTGTTTCCGGGACATCTTGAAAGCGCGAATGTAGTGGGTGAGTGCGGACTCTATCCATGCCTTTTTGATTTTCTCATCGGCTGAGGCATTCCCCGGGTCGGACTCCAGGTCTTTGAGGTCCAGGCCGCGGTCTCCGGCTCGATCCGAATATTCTTCCAGTATTGAAGCCAGGCCCAGATGGTAAAGCCCGTTGGATTCGCCCTTTTCGATGGCAGTCTGAAAAGCCCTGATCGCTCCGGTTGCATAGGCATCGAGTTTTTCGCCATCCGGTTTCGGAGGCCGCCAGTTTTCTTCACGAAGTTGCCGGACAATTTTGCGTCGTTTCTGGTAATATTCTCGTTTTGCCTCCTCGTCCCCCTCAAGCGCTTTTTTATTCTCCAGACCCATCTGTTCTAAAGCGCGACGTCTGGCCTCGGCATATAACGCAAGCCGGGGTGATACCAGGTGGTCCGGCGCAAGGGATGGTGGCCTCCCGTCTTTGTGGCGCGTGAATGACGGTATTCCGTA
>JAGXLK010000024.1:0-9383 GCA_018334735.1 Planctomycetota bacterium
CCTCGACCATATCCATGATGATATCGGCTTCAAAGGGAGAACACTCCAGACCATTACGAAGATCGGTGATGAACTGCCCTTCCCGGGATTTCATTTTGAGACGATCAAGTGCTTCCAACTTCAAATTGCGGTAAGACATTTGGCTCCTCTTGACATAAAAGTAATAATGTGGGCCAGTATACATGAAATGACATATGTCAAGATGGTAGGCCGCGGGGGTCGGAAGCCCGCCGGCAGGACGGTTCAGGAACGCATGTAGCACAACCTCATCAGGCTGTGAACCGGGTCGCAAACCCCGGATCAGTGTTTTCCCGTTCTCCGACGCGGTCCACACCCTCCACCAGTTTCTCGCCCACTACCCGTCCCCAGATCTCGCACCGGCCCTACCCCTCAGATTTTGCGTACCGGAAAACGTTGGCCAGAAGCTTCTCCCATTCCGCCCACTCCAGGTAGTGCGTCTTATCGTCAGGCATAGCGTCGGGATCAAAGAAAGGCGTGCACAGAACCGACATCACCCGGGTCCCGTCCTTCTCACTCTCCACAATGAACGGATGATCCCCGACTTTCATCAGCACCTCCGAGTCAGGGCCTTCGCGCAAATCCAGCTTGTGGCAATACTGACAGTACGGCAATTTTGAAAGGTCCACTCCGTCAAACACCGGATGATCGCGCACAGGAGAATTCAATTGCAACATCTCGCGCTCGATACTGTGACGCCGCGGCTTGAAAGGCAGGTAGTCGTTGAACGGATTCCCCTTGATGCCGCGCGTGAATGCGCTGTCGCCGCCGAGAAAAACAAGTCCCCCGCCCCGCCGTACGTATTCCACCAGGATGCTCGCTCCGATGCGACGCAGAACCTGAGCATCACAGTTCGAATACAACACCAGCTGGTAGTCAAAAAGCCGATCATAATCATACGGAAAATCCGTGAGTCCGTTCTGCGGAGCGGTGTAACCCGGGCAATCCCCACGGTCAAACTGCTCCACTCCGGCTTTCTCCAGCGCCCCGGAAACACCGTATGCTCGCGAATTGCATCCCATCACGCCAAAGGCTTTGAAGGTCTTCCGATTAATTTTCTGGTCGGCCTCGGGCACGGGCAGATACGGCTTCTGAGCTCGCCGATCGAGCTTGCAGACGGGCGTTTTGAGGTCTTTGCGCACATTATCTCCGTATCCATATTCGCCGACGTGGAAGTTCTGAAATGAGAACTTTTTCAGAGTGCCGTCCGGCAACTCCACGTAGGCCGTGGTATTGATGACAAACGGATCCGGCGGCGGATCCTGGACCGGCACGCGGACCTCCGTCGGCTCCAGCCCCACTCCCTCGACTTCAGCCGTGGGAAGATTCACAGTCTTCGGCTCGCCACGGAGATGATTGTATTCCAGGGACGTATTAAACGACACTTTATGCGCCTTTTCATAGGCACTCGTCACCGCATACTCGATCGCTACCGAGTCGTCGTTGCGATTGGCCTCCACCTGCGCAACGAAATACGGGTTCGCGTAGTTCACGTGCTTCAACCCCATCACCGGAATCATGTAGACGGTCCCCTTCCACGGCCGGTCATCGAGAATGAGCACGTTGTCATACATCCATTCCGTGGTGGTCGTGTAGCAATTGTAGAGATGGAGGATGTAGTCGTAATCCATCAGATAGACCAGCCCTTCCTTCACACCTTCGCTCATTCGAGCACTCCATCCATGCGTGAAATCATAGATATAGTGTTCATCGGAGGGGAAACGTCCGCCCATCGTCCGGACACCGCGGGTCGACGGGCGGTGAACCTGGTCACCGAGGTCGGTCGACATAATCGCGCTGTGGTGCAGCCAGTACATCGGGAGCTTGGCATACCCTTTCGGGTCGTCATTTATCAGCTCCACGTCAACGCGAATGTAGGGCGTATCGGCCTTCAGCGTCACGGTGCGTCGGATGATAATATCGCTCAGCAAGCGGCTTATAACACCGGAGTTTTTGTAGCCGACGTAACCGGTTGTCTTCGTCTGGAAAACGATCTGGGCTTTCTCGGGGCCGCGGTCGGTGATCTTGTAGTCATAGAACCGGCTCCTGAGTTCCTGGAACCGCCAGTCCTGTTCCCAGAGATTATCCTGAAACAATCCTCCGCCCCCGCGAATGAACTTCGGCTGCACGTCCCGCAAAATATCGTTGCCGGTCGGCCGATAGACAAAACGAACGATGGTCATGCTCTCGGACGGCATCAGGTGCATGCTGATCCACTTCGATTCCATCAAGATCTGCAGATCGCCGTCCTTATCTCGCACCTCACCGATGTAAACTCCACTGGAATGATCTCCCCCCCGGCTCCGCGGGATAAACCCCGCCACCAGAAAAACCATGATCAGAAAACAGACCCATTTCTTGTCTTTCTTGAGAATATTCATTTTGAAAACTCCACAACAATAAATCGGAAAAGTTTCAGGTCGGGCACTTCGAAATAGACTTCGTCGGCATCCGATTCGCCCGCCAGCTCGAGCGCTTTCGTCCGGGGTTCACAGCTGAGCATGAAAACCTTAACATCCCCACCGTAGCCATCGGGCCGGGTCACAACCATCTCAAAAGGATCTTCGATCGGTTCGGGAAGTTGGCCGAAACGGAATTTCAGGAACCGTTCCACCGGCGGAGGGTTCAGAAGCGGGATGACAATCCGGCACCGGTTCGTCGTCTTCTTCCAGACCGCTCCGGTTCGGTACCACAGCGGACGCGGCGAATCGACCCGGACGGCATCGGCTGCATCCGGCAAACTCGTGAGATCGCCATCCCACACAAACTCGCAAAACCGCGTGAGGAAATGCGCCAGGCCGGCTTCTGAATACGGCAGAGGCGGATAGCGCGCCGGGATATGCGCCCCCGCACAAACCGTGCACAAATACCAGTAGACATCTGTTCCGGTGAGCAAGCCATTTCCACGCCAGTTCGGCGGAAACCCTTCGAAATGTCCCCCCGCTTTGCGGCATGCCTGCACCATCTGAACGTGGGAACGCAGGAAATTATGTATACGGTTGGCCGGGTCCCGGTAATTCACGGCACCGGCGAAACTCTCGTCCATCAACAATCCCCCGTCCTTCATCATCTCAGCAAACTGCGGGAACTCACCCGGCTCTCGCTGTTCCGCCTCAAGACTGTGAATTATTCCACTGAAACCGTAGGTGTCGCCGTTGAACCCGTTGAAAAAATGCGGCAAGCCGGCTTCCGCCACTTTCTTCTTCATATACGCGAAATTCTCCGCCGCGCGTTCCATGCATTCCTGGCGATTTTCGACAACCTTCTCGCCGAGCGCATTCCGCTGATAAACCGGCGTCGGGCCACCGTCCCATCGGATTCCGTCATATCCGATCTCTTTCATATTGGCAATCACACCTTCAACAATGCGATCCAGCAACCGCCGGTCATGGACGGTGAGTCCAACTTCGAGATGAAAATTCTTCAGCTTCTTGATATCGGGGACTTCGCCCTTTTTATACGCTTCCCGCACTTTCCGCGCACTCTCCGCATTGATTTTGTATGCGTAGTCGGAAAAATTAAGGCGGCCTTTGAACCATTCGGGGTGGCGCAGATACAGATCCGCCGCCCAGTTTCCATCAGCACCGGGGAACAGATACATAACAGTGGCAACACCGAGTTCGTGACTCCAGGCGACCGCCGCGCGCTGGCTTCGATTGTTGGTAATGTATCCGCTCATCCCGGTTTGGTAAGGCGTTTCCAGACCCTCCATGTGGACTTCCGCGCAGTCGCCCGGCGTGCAACCGAAAACTTCGATATGGTTTGTGTAACTCGGAGTCCCCGCGCCCCCCAGAATTTTCACAGCGACGTTATTCTCCTGGACTGTGAAAACGTCACGGGCGCTTGAGATGACTCGTCCACCCGAAGTAATCTCCGCCACCGCCGCATAGCCCCATTGATCGGCCTCTTTCGGGCTCTCCCAGGTAAAACGTTCCACTTTGTAGGCACCGTTCTTGACTTTCAATTTCCGGGACCCGATCTTTCGGCGTTCCTCGAGACCCCGTTCCAGGTAGAGATTCAGCTGACAGGATTCCACGTGCTTTCCTCTGCCCGCCAGCCACACGCGAAAATCCTGCGTCTGCCCGGGAATGAGCCAGCGTTTGCCCACCAGGAGATCCATGGCGCGCACAGCCGGCTCCGGCTGTTTTTCGATGGTAATGCGATCGATCGTCACGGAATGAATCGTGTTCGCCGGGGTGTCCTCGCCTTTTGATACCACGCGTTTGGTCTGTCCAAACCCCATACTGACGGAAACTTCAGGAACGCTGGCATTCTCAATAGCTTCCTGCCGCTCTTTGATTTTTTCCTCGGTGAATTCGCCCCGGTTATGCCGACGTTTCGCCTCCAGCATCGGCTCATACCTCTTCCACAGAAACGGCCCTGCGTTGAAAGGGCTTCTCGGCCGATAAAGTCTGGGACGTTTGCAGACGACGTCCGGCTCAATCACATCGAACTCAAAAGAAAACTCCTGATAGGTATCTTCGTTCTCGAACTGATACCCCCGAAACTCAACCCGCTTCTCCACTCCGCCGATATCGACGTAAATGGGTGTACCCAGCACCAGCAACATCCCGATTATTTTCATGCGGACGGTCGCGCGGTATCGACCGACGGGCAACTGGCGAGGTTCGGACTGGAAGAAGCAGAAATCCTTCTCACGAACACGCTTTTTGTCCAACCGGATGCGCAGAGCCTGCCCCGTCTCCGTATTCTCATCCTCGATCAGCTGGAAAAGCCGTTCGATACGGCGCCGTTCCTGTTGCGGGTACGATTTGACGATGTCCTTGTAGTCCAGTTTCTCCGCCGTCAGCACCAACCGGCCCTCGTTCGCCGCTTCCTTTTCTCCCGCCGGGGCGGCGCCCGCAAAGAATAGCAAGAAACAACTGGATAGCATCAATGCAAAAATCTTCGTGGAATCATTCTTGTTCGTCATAAATGTCAAAACTCCTTATCTGACGGAAAATGCGGAGCACAATCATCTGGCCCACCGCAAGACAATCGATGCGGCGTACCGACCGCATTCTGAACTCCAGACCCGCAGAGCGGTGCTGAAGTCCAGTCTACTCATATCACTTTTTATGTGAGATATGGGGCATACTCAACTTATCATTGCCATTCGCCGTATAGCCAAGGCGACGACAAAATTCCTTCGCCCATCTCACGATGTACTCTCAATAGTTGCGCTCGCTGCGTTTTCCGGCGAAACAGACAAATAGCGACGCTTTCCTTTGCTCCGTACACCAATTCAATCGATCCGCGGGGTGCCGAGCTTCACGATCTCGTCGATTGGCAGCAGACTGCGTTCGGAGTTGAGTATCAGGACGGCCATGGCCGTGGCATAAACGCCGCCCATGCTCTTCGTATACTCAGCGTTTCCCGGCGGTATGCCGAACGAACCATCCGGGCGTTGCTGGCGATGCAAGAGGTCGGTGACGCGGCGAAAATGATGTCGGTACCGATGCCGGGCATAGGCACTCGCGGTGCCCCAGCGATGGAGTCGCATTGCCCGCACGGCGAAAAATTGGGTGTAGTAGAAATGGGGGCCCCGCCAGACCGGCGGGTTGTTGGTGAACCAATCGGATGCCGCTTTCCGGTCGGTTTCACGCTGATCGAAAGCTTCCAGACAGTAAAATCCCGCGGCCGAAATCGAGCGCACGGGAAGCCCTTCCGCATCATACGAAAAGCCGCCGATATCGAGTTTTTCCTGCTCCTCACCGGGTTGCTTAAAACTTCCTTTCATAAACGAAATCCCACGGATCGTAGCGCTGCGGGATATGTCGGCACCGCACTGTTCCATGGCCTGGAGCAACATCATCTGCCAGGCCGTCACCTTTCGGTCGTTGACTTTCGCCCGCGGTTCCGCCTTCCAGCCGCCCCCGTAGCGTCCTCCGTAGGCCTTATCCTGATTGTTCAGGCTGTATGAAAGTGCACGGCGTGCGCCCCTGTAAATCTTGCGGTTCTGCTCAGGCGTCTCCGCCATACCGATCATCTCACACAATGCCAGAGCCGCCACAGCATGACTTTCAGTGGGGAGAAGCGTGTCCCCCGCAAAACCCGTCACCGCCTGGTTTTCAAGTAACTGTCCATAACCTTGTTTAAGTATTTCCCCATAGTCACCTGACCCCGGTCTCTCGCCCGCCGAAAGGAAGGCCAGGAGACTGAGTCCGGTCTGGAGCTGTCTGTGCTCCGTGCCGAAGGAGCCATCCCGATTCGCTGACTCCGACAGAAACCCCAGAGCATTTGTCGTCATCTCAATACGCCGCCTTCGATGCGCACGCTCATCGGCTCCCAGATACTCGATCGGAAGCAGAGCAAACAGCAGCAACCCCACAAGGAAAGCCGGAGCAACTCTGGCAACAGTCATATTTTTTGAACTACTCGTATCAGCGTTTCGCATCGTTCAAAAGTCCCCGAATATAGTCCAACCCCTGCTCCTTAAACTGCTTGGGGTACGGTTTGGCATTGGCCCGGAGCAGTTCCTCATAAAGATATTTCGGCATAGCCAGGCGTTCGAATTTCACGCCGGCGATTTTCACATCCAGCTGACCTCCGGATTCCCGCTCAACGCCCTGACTTTTGCGCATAGCGACGCGGTAATGAGCAAATTGGGCCTGCAATCCTTTCAGGGCTCCCTGTATTTTATGGCGCAACGCCCGACGGAGCAACAACTCGACGGTCTCGCGCTCGCAGTAACGCGCCTGGCGGCTTATCTCGAGACGCCAGAGGCGAAACGTCCGTTCGCGCGAATGATACTCCCGTGCATTGAGACGGGATTCGCGGCGCATCTGTTTGGACAGTTTCACGCGTACCGGTGGTAGCTCGATTTTCGGTTCGAGCGTTTCGAGAAACCCATTGATCACCCGGGCACTCTCTCGGCAAACATCTTCGTCCGGTCTCTCAGTCTCCGCGTCGGTGAAAAGTTTCAATTCCAGCAGGACATCCTCGGCGGCCCGAGACCGATCTTCCAAAATCTGAAGCAAAGTTTTTGCTTCCCGAGCATTCGCGCGCAAAGTTTTCCACCAATCCTCTTCCGACGTATTCGGATCCATAAGTCCCCGGCTCAAACGCCGCAGAGGAATGGCGATCTGTGCCGCCAGGTAAGCTCCCGCTATGGGCTCGCCGTACGCACGAGCAAAATCCTCGCGGGCTTTTTTCAAATCCGCTGGTTTCTCCAGAAGATCGCAGTATTGTCGGGAACGCTTTGCCGCTTCTTCCATTTCCAACTCAATCCTTGCCGTTTTCACCAATGTTTCCACGGCATCCACCGCATTATCTTTGCCCGCGAGTTTTTCCAACGCAACGGCCGCCTTTTCCAGATTGTCAGGATAAGTTTCCATTTTATTCAGAAAGGCCCCGGCCCCCCGGGCGTGGCGTCGCACCACGCTGGGACCTTCGTACCGTCCGAAAGAAAGCGCCACATCGTTGCCCAACCACCAGATATACCGCGTGACCGCATCGTAACGCCCCGCCCACTCCGGATTAAATTCGCCCTCTAGAATCCGCTGTACCTCAGCGAGATCCAGCACTTTCCGATAAAGCCCGGTATAGCGGAGGATGTCCTTCTCGCGCTCCACCCCATACTTCGAGTAATCGGGCCATTTATGCTCGCCATCCCGCAGAACAACGTCTGCTTCCCCTTCCTCCTGGACCTTTTTCTTGAGGAATTCCATCCGTTGGAAGGCATCGGCACGCAGATTCTGGAACATCTCCGCCAGATACCCACAGGCTTCTTTCAACATTGTTTCCGAATCGGTCCCCGTCAGTTCCGGCAAACAAAAAGCAAGTTGTCGCGCCTTATCCAGACGAAAAACCAGTTCCACAAGTCGGGTGCGTTCCGTTGGACCCTCCAGCACACCTGCCACATCCCACCGGCTCACCAGAGGCCTGAAACCCAGCAACCGTTCAAACTCTTTTTCCAGCTCGTTTTCTGAAACGGCAACCCCGCCGTTCTCAACCTCGTCCATAAGAACCAGCAGCACATCACGGAAACGCCGCCAGCAACGTTCGGCAGCGAGCGAGGAGGCGTTGACACGGCCCGAACCTACGCCTTCAAGCAACGCCCTGCCCTCCTGGAAAGCCTGGTTGAGATGATCCAGCACGAGGTACGCATCGGCGGGCCGGTCATCGTCCAACGATTCGATCAATTTTTGGGGCTGAGCTTCGCCGGTTTCGATCTGGAGGAGGCCAAGCGCTCGAGCCGCCATCCGGTTTTCATCGGTGAGACGCGCATCACCGGCCAGCTGGATTTCTTTCCCCCAGACTTTTTTTATGGGCACCAGTGGATCGTTGCGCATGCCCGCCTCCGCTTCCCCTTTCGCCTGCTTTATCAGAACCCCGTCACTCCAATTCGCCCGCAAATTATGAAATGCTTTCGGTCTATTGCCAGCGAAAACACTTTTCTCGCGAAAAGCTTCTTGCAATTTCGACGAAGCCTCTGAAATGGCCTCGATGTCGAATTTTTCCGCTGCCGTCTCCAATTTGCCGATGGCATCCTCAATCTCGGAGTCATCGGGGAGGTTCAACTGCTTCACGGCTTTTGCAATGCTCGTCGCGCGGGCGGACTGACGCCCGCGGAAAAGCTCGACGTACTCCTCTCCGGCGTCAGGGTTGAAACGCGAGAGATCACGTCTCAGAAGTTTCATCAGGTAGTTCAAACGGTCAGTTCGAAGCATCTCAATGGTCCCGTTCACCGCCGATTGCAGATCCGACAGGAACCGTTTTTGCATTTTCAGCAGTTCAATGGCCGTTCCAAGCTTCCTATTCGGGTCAGCGTCTTTCCCCAGTTCTGCCAGAGGCGAATAGTCTTTGTTCAAATACTCGGCCCGACTGAAAAGATAGTCCCCGGCGCGCTGAGCCCGGTAAGGGTAGGTGCTGAACTTGTAAGCAACGGACCGCATTCGGGCGCCGTGACCGCGGTATTCAAGCGGCCGGATTTGGGACACGATTTTTTTGAGTTTCTTTTTCCTGGTCTCATCCCACTCGCTCCCTTCTCCGAGGGAATCCCGGAAAATAATCAGGGAATTGACGGCAGAGTTAAAACTTCGTTTTCCACGCTGGCAGGCATCGGACAGGTCGCCGAGATGGGTAATCAGTTCGGCCAGGCTCCGGTCGTACGTCTCCCGCAACACCCTCACGCGCACTCGCCGCGAGCTGGTGCTCTGTCCCTTCGTATCGATCGCTTCGAGGGTAAAATCAATGGTGACATCCTGGTGGCCACCCGCCAGCGTATATTTGTCCTGCGGAGCCAGTTCGTTAACGGGAATGGCCGCTTCACCTTCCGCTTCTTTGCCGCCGAATTTGTCGAGCGGGATGAACTCCGCTTCGCTCTGTCCCCGCTGTCTGCGGACCCGATACTGCAGATCCGA
>JAGXLK010000024.1:9933-11103 GCA_018334735.1 Planctomycetota bacterium
TCGAGCACTTCAATTTTGCGCCGCGCCGTCCGGCCATCGCGGGCCTCGATAAAGAAACTGAAGCTCTCGCTCACATTCCGCACACGTCCCTGGAATGTTCCGTCCGGCAGAGGCTGCATATCCAGCCGCTGTGGCGCCTGATCCGCCCCCGCCGGTAACATTACCAGCGTGCAGACTTCCGGATCCGAACGCCCGCCCGAAACTCGGGCCGTCAGTTCCAGATCGTTCCCGGCCTCCAGCGACGAAGGCACGTCACCGACAAGATGGATCTGTGTCCATGAAGGACGGGGGTAATTGCCGTACGGATCGAAAAACCGCTTCACAAGCAGTTTCATGGGCATGCCCGGGTGCTGCGCTGTCAAAAAACTGAGTCCACACAGAATCGCTACCAAACCGACCCCACGCCACGTCTTGCTAAACGAGGTGACGTATGCGGGTTCCAGTTCTTCTGCCATGCGTTCGGCCTCCCGCGCCGTCTGAGCCACGAGTACTTTATGCCCCGGACTTTCCCCTTCCTGCTGTCGACGGATGAAGTTGACGGCGGATCGAAGTGTATCGAGTGAGTCCTCCAGCCGATTGTCAATCGCTCCCGCAAGAACTTCAGGATCGCGGGGGCGCCGAAACACCCCCACAACCGCAAATCCGGCCCCCCCCAACACCGCCAGACCCGACACTAACGGGAAGGCGCAACGCAACACAGGTGCGATTTCCCAAAACCGATCCACCAAAATGCCCGCGAGAAACAGAAGGACCGCAAGCGCTATACCGGCAAGCAGCGGCGAAAGACATCGCTCCGCAAGCAGACGCCGTCCGAAAACCCGGAGCTTCTTCCTCAGGATCTCAGGTAAAGGCAGCGTTTTTTGCGATCGGTCTCTCATCTTTGCGTTCTCAGTTCGTTCATATACATTGTCACAAAACTTTCCCGGCCTTCCGGCGCAAGATGTATTCTCCGGTCACCAATCCCACCATCACCAGAAGCATCCATACACTATGCCACAGGCTGTATTCGTGCACGCGCACTTCAAATTGTTTGCGGGGTTCGATGGATTCCACCAGCGAATCGAAATTTCCTGCTTCGACACTGAGACCGCCCGTCTTTTCTGCAATTGCTCGCATCAGTCGTTTGTCGCTTCGGAAAGAAATGGTTTCGGTGCTGAAAGCCGATCTCCC
>JAGXLK010000615.1 GCA_018334735.1 Planctomycetota bacterium
CCTGTACGGTATATACTCGCGGCATCATTCCGCTTGGCCCACTGAAACTAATTTGTCCCTCAGGGCTAAAATCCACTTCTTCGATCTCTTCGCCATCGACCCTGACGCTGTAACGGTCCGGCGATTTGATGCCACGGACAACAAAACGGACGCTTTGTTGCTTATCGGAAACAACCCTGAATTGCAGCAGCGTCGGTTTTTGTTCAACGCGTAGAGGTGTAACACGCGCTGCTTCACGCGCGGGCAATACCATAAGCGGAAGGAACATATACCTTCCGTCCCAGTTATTCTGCGGCTCGTGTGCGACAAACTGCCCTCTGGCACCGGGCATGACGGTGGTGGAACGCCCATCAACCCACAAAAGTTCCCGACGATTAAAGAAAGGGGTAATTAATGCCTGAGAGCTCTGCGGGGTCACCTGCTTGAGCTCACGGAAACTGTTTTCCGAAGTATGCCGGGCCCGTCCGTGACGGAAATCGATTTCGGGGGCATTGTGTTTCATAACAAACATCCCCGTCTTCAAACCGCCGATGCTGACTTTTTCCAACGTCCCGTGATCCCGGGGGAGTTCAAAAACTTTTTCTTCAAAAAATCCCAGGGTCCCGTCAGCTCGGTATTCTTTTCCTCCGAGGACAACTGAAAAGTCGGTTGTTCGATTACCCTGGTGGTCCACATAAACATCATAGCTATCGATATCAATTTCGACGTGGCCCTCGGGTGTCGAGCGGTCGAGCATTACGAAGTATTTGAAGCGCCCTCCGGCATCTTCAGGCGGGTGGAACTGCAGGCGATACGTTTTCCACGATTTGCTCAACTCCACCACTTTTTCTTCAGACCACCATCCTTTGCTGGTTCTCGTACCCGAAACCATTAATCGTATCCGGCCCGGTGCGGTGCCACTGCCAGCTTTCATCCTCACGTCAAAATTGTATACATTCGCCGGTACAATCCGGGGAAAACGACAGTGCTTATTCACATCACCCCGTCCTGCCGTGAAGAATCGCCACAGCTCATACGTTTGCTTATTAGAACTTCCCGAGAGCAACATTTGGTCGAACGGCGGTCCGGCCTCACGCACAACGCGAAGGCCCATGTAGGGTTTTTCAACTTTCTCCCATCGGACGAGTCCCACGCTCTTCCAGTCACCGGCAGCAGGCAACCAGGTCACCTGTTCCCAGGGAGCTTTTCCTTCACCCTTGGTCCAATATCTGCCGTCGGCGTTGCACAGATGTAGAGCCTCTTCTTCCAACCCAACCAGAGCAACTTCTGATTTATCCGAAAGGCAATTGCGGCTTACAAAATCTTTCCCACTCAGCCAGGCAGATGGCACCTCTCCGTTAGTAATTCGTTCTCCATACAGATAGTAGTTTGTAGCTTCCGGATCATATGAAGTTTCAACGCGGCGAGTGTAACGTTTTTCAAACCGACCTTTTGGAATATCCCAACGGCGCACCAAGAATCCGTTTTCCCGGAACGAAACCTGGATGGCCTTTTTTGTAAAACTCCCGCCTGACTGTACAAAAGTAACATTCCCCTGCTCAACAATACTGTCCTGGTGGTTGTGTCCATGAATGTACAGCTTGATCTGGGGATTATTATCGAACAGTTCCCTCCACCATGAGGAATCGGTCTGGTGACGATACCCTCTACCATCCGTGCCTTTCGTGGTTTTATAAATGCCCTGGTGACGAAAGATGACCGTCGTCATATCAGAATATTTCTGAAGAAGGTAACGGATCCAGTAACGTTCATTCTGCGGGGTCAGCTTGATCTTAATTCCCGTCATGATAAACAGAATATTGTCTTTAATGATCGCATAGTTGCCGGCCCGGTCGTTAATTTGTTTCGGATAATTGAAACGATCATGATTGCCGGGGACGGTATAGACTGGCGGGGCGATTTTCGTGCTCAAGACCCGGTGATAAATGTCAATTTCCTTTTTGCGGAGTTCAGGATATGGGTAACGGTGCTCGGAGCGGAGCCACACCAGATCGCCCAGAGGTACAACAAACGAGCAACGCGGCATCTTTGTATTGATTTGGTCCACCAGACGGGACATCGTCTCCACAAAACGGAAATCTTTGGTTTCTCCCTCGGGCACGAATTGCGGGTCGCCAATGGATGTAATCACCAGCTCTTGCTCCGCGACTTCTGGTAATTTTGACTGTTTTTCAAGAAAGGTACAACCCGGCAGCACAACCAACAGGGAAGCAACGACGGCGGACAGCAAAACCCAATACCGCGAAGCCGAATACGACTTCCCCCTCAACGCGACAAGAAATGGCGACTTTTTTTCTGGCCCGCTAAGCTGTATTTCATCTGTCGACTGGGAAGACATGTTTCACCCCTTCAGGAAAAGTGATATCTATTTAGTGAACTCGTTTGCCCGCCTGTGCTGTTTTTCAAACTGGCTGAACCCACTCTGGCAACATATTTTTTTCTTTTTCCGTTGTAATCAGATCATTAAACAAACGACGAATAGCTCCGGGGTCCAGACAAGCTCCCGTAAGCGGATCAGCCAGCATCACATAAAAGAGAGGCTTTGTTTTCCGTTCACTCAATCCTTCCACCAAAAATCGCTGGGCCTCGATATTGCGCCGACAAAGCATGGCACATTGAGACGGCAGATTGCCCATAGTTTCGGGATGAAACCCTTCTCCGTCAACTCTAACCGGGACTTCCACGGTCGCATCTTGTCCCAGATTATCAATCAGTCCATCGTTCGGCACATTCCAGCTGATAGCACATTCTGCTCCGGTTTTTACCGAGTTTACAACACGCGCTGCGTATTATTCCGAAAGTTCCAGTCGCTCTGGAACGTCCTGGAGGCTGTTTTTTGGATGAACGATAACCCAAAAACTGAGAGTTCGCAATGTTGTAGAAGAAAGGGGAAGTACGGTATCGGACAACAAAGTAAAGGTTGGCAAATGTGAATATTGGTGGGTCAGACCTTTGGCGGATGCCAGCGAACTCGATTGGGAGGCGCTCGCCCGCGAAATTCGCAAAAAACAGATCCCGGGGCTTTGTGTCCCGGCAGATACGACCG
>JAGXLK010000616.1 GCA_018334735.1 Planctomycetota bacterium
GGGGATCGTTTGTTCCACAGGCAACCAGCGCTTCTTCACCGGTTATGGGATCGGCTACAGAATAAACCAGCGGGAGCCCTGTCTCATCCGACGCGTCACCGGCCGACGGGCTATTTTTGCTACCATTTTCGAACTGTCTCCTGCGACTGGCAGCGAGCGATCCAGATGGCTAAGCATTCCCGAGGCAAAAGGCGATTCTATTCACGCGGCGCTCAAGACCAGCGGACGGGCGTGGGGCATTAGCCTGAATCCGGATGGAGTTGTGCTCAAATGAATGCGGCTGTTTTAGAAGGAATTCCAACGCCAGAAAGAGGCTCGCCGCATTAACAACAGGCAGCAGCTTTTCCAGCCATAAAGAACCCCATATACCGACGCGAGGCCACCTCAGTACATTTCAACCCCCATCAGAATCTGCCTCAGCTCCCGCAGAACCATCAATTTGCTGTCTGCCAAAAAGAAAATGCCCCCTCACAGCACCTCGGATCCTGGCCTGATCGGCTCATCAAGCGTCAGCAAAACAACCTTCTCATCTTCCTGCGCGGCCAGCAGCATGCCGTTGCTTTCCACTCCCCGCAATCGGGCCGGTTCCAGATTCGAAACCACGACGATGAGTTTCCCCTCGAGTTCTTCTGCCGAGTAGTGCCCCTTAAGCCCTGCAACGAGTGTCCGTGGATCATCCTCACCCAGATCTACCCGCAGAATCAAAAGCTTATCGGCATCGGGGTGATCCTCAACGCTGATAACTCTGCCGACTTTAAGTTCCATTTCCTGGAAATCCTGGAAACTGATCATGGTTCAGCCTTTCGCAAAGAAGAAAACCTCGCTCACAGAACACAGAACCAGTATGATACAGTACCGTTTCCAGCTTGCAAGGCTGCGCAAACGGACAAGTTTTCTTCGGAAAAGTCGATAACGGTTGTTGGAATATAAACCTGATGTCTGCTGTCAATCATTCTGTAATTTTGCAACCCCGCTTCTCGACCGCGTATCCCGCAGACTCGAGTTCCGCTGAGCCCGCCACCAGCGGGCGAAATTGGACTTGAGGCGGACAAATCTCGTGTGCAAACTGCTGTCAGCCGCAGGTCGGACTTCAAAATCCTATCCACGCTTCACGGTTGCAACTCAAACGTCCATTGTGTATAAATCACCACTTGTTCTCGGGGGAAGAAAATGATCAGACTTCGGTTGTTTCCCCCGAACTGAAACCCGTTTGTTGCGTTTAGCCTGCATGTTTCTCAGAGGAGACAAAAAGTGGTTCGCAAGATCAATGTCTACCCCGAATTTAAGCCGGATGAACTTGATTTCCCCAAAATCCCCATCTTCCAATATCAAGATTCCCTCGAAGATGAGTTGGAAAACGAAACTATCACAGGCGAAGAAGCCCTTGAGTTGCTGGAATGGATGTTCAGCATCCGGGCTTTCGAACAGATGATTCTTGCCCTGCGGATGCAATCGTTCGAACCCCTGCGGAAGATGAATTTTCAGTACCGTGGCCCCACACACCTCTCGATTGGCCAGGAAGCTACCAGCGTCGGTTCCTGCTCGGCTATTGACTACGCAGACTACATTACCAGCACCCACCGCGGCCATGGAGATGGTATCGCCAAGGGTTACGCCGCTATTTCGGCTCGCTCGGATGAGGAAATTCGTGAGTGGTTGGGCTCTGAAGAGGCCGAATCACTGGAAGGTCAGGAACTCCGAGATAAAGCGAAATTCGAGCACATATACCGCACGATTGCGGAACTTTTCGGTAAGGACGACGGATATTGCCGCGGCCGTGGCGGGGGTATGCATATCGCCGATTTTACGAGCGGGCACCTCGGCGCCAATGCCATCGTCGGTGGCTCCACCCCCATTGCGACCGGTGCCGGGTACACCTGCCGATTCCTTGAAAACGAGAAAGTCGTTCTGTGCTTTGCCGGAGACGGTGCCTATGCCAATGGAGTTGTGCTTGAATCACTGAACATGGCGAGTATGGCCCAGTTCACGAACGAACTGGCTGAGAATCCATTCGGAGTTCCCACAATCTTCGCTATTGTCAACAATCAGTACGGCATGACCGGGCAGCAACGTGGTGAAGTTTCCGGTATTGATTATCTTGCCCGACGCGCGGCCGCTTTCCACCCGGAAGTTATGCACGCCGAAGTTGTCAACGGTATGGACGTGCTTGCTGTCCGCAATTCAATCGCCGAAGCCGCAGAACTTGCACGAGAAGGGAATGGCCCCATTCTGCGCGAATTGATCTGCTATCGCTACCAGGGCCATTCGCTAAGTGACCCGCGAACCGAATATCGCCAGAAAGAAGAAGAAAAAGCCTGGAGGGAAATCGACCCGGTTGAAAACTTCAAAAAACAGATACTCGACGCCGGCGTGGCCTCCGAGGACCAAGTTGACGAACTCGAGGCAGAAGTCCAAAAACGCCATGAAGAATCCGCGATTCGTGCGGCCAAAGCCGAAGACCCTCCGGCTGACGAAGTCACTAAATACGTCTTTGCCGACACCCGATCTGACGACGTCCCCGAGGAATTCAGCAAAGTCGAGACGCTGGACGAACCGCCCTATCCTGAGCGCGAAGATGGCGTTATGACCATGCGTGAGGCGCTCCGCGAAGCTATGATCGAAGAGATGTTACGCGATGAACGGGTCATTCTCTACGGGGAAGATGTTGCCGATTACGGCGGCGCCTTCAAAGTCACCAAAGGTCTCGTCGAAGCGCTGGGCCGCAAACGCATATTCAACGCCAGCATTAGCGAGGCGGCTATTATCGGCACTGGCGTAGGAGCGGCCATGACAGGGCTGCGCCCCATCGTCGAGCTGATGTATAGCGATTTTGAATTCATGGCCGGCGACCAAATCTACAATCAAGCCGCAAAATGGCATTACATGAGCGGCGGACGGAATAACGTTCCGATGGTCATTCGAACCTCCACCGGCGCCGGGAAAGGCTACGGCGGACAACATTCACAGGCTCTCGAATCCCATTCAACCCACACACCGGGTCTGCTGGTAGCCTACCCATCCACACCGTCCGATGCCAAAGGACTTC
>JAGXLK010000617.1 GCA_018334735.1 Planctomycetota bacterium
GGGAAGTGATACCGTTTATTAGGTTTTGGATTCTGCACAATTGAGATACTGATGTCACCAAACTTGAGATTGGCACCGAATGACTTCCATTCAACTTCGTCGGCCAGAAGGGCTGGGGCAGACAGAACCAAGAATACAAGCGTGAGAATGCGAAAATTCATTCATTCCTCCTTCGTGGCTAACAGGTACCTTTTAACCTTCATTATGCTTTACGCACAAGCTACCCCTTTCGAGACCTGAAGTCAAGGGCTCCATCCCGTTGTTCGGACCTTTATTCCCGACAGTTGACGGACAATATGTTTCAGGGTACTATTATCCGGCGCGCGCACTATTGGGAGATTTTCGTTATGGATGCATTCAAACAGTTCCTCTCCGACAGGGCCGACGTCCCCGATCGGCGCATTCCCCATTATCTGCGGTGGGTGCGGCAAGCATACGAGCGGGAGGACGCCTCGTTGCAGAGCCCGCTTTCCTCCGAAGCCGAAAAGCGGATCCTCAGGCGCCTCCAGCAGGGTGACGAGAAATGGCAGGTCAATCAGGCCCGTCGCGCGCTTCGCCTCTACCGGTATTTCCTGACCTCCTCCAGCGCACCGGATCCGCAAGAGCAATCGACGACTCACTCTCACGACCGGCAGTGGCACGCTGTCGTCGAAAAAGCCCGTAACACGATGAGGCACGAGAATAAGTCGCCCCGCACGGAAGAGGCCTATATCGGCTGGGTGCGGAGGTTTTTCCTCTTCCTCCAGGGCAAAGCACCTGATGCGCTGGGTGATCAGGATATCGTGCGGTTTCTGAGCCATCTGGCCGTCGAACGCAACCTGTCGGTCTCCTCCCAGAAGCAGGCCCTCAACGCCCTGGTTTACTTCTACCGCTACGGTCTTGAGCAGGAACCGGATGATATCAGCGGGGCGGTCAAGGCAAAATACAGGAGGCGACTTCCCACCGTCCTCACCTGGGACGAAGTGCGCCAACTTCTCGATCGTATGGACGGGGCCGCTAAACTGATGGCTCAGATCATGTATGGTGCGGGCCTGAGGGTCCAGGAATGCCTGCGGCTGCGGGTGAAGGATGTGGATCTGGACCGCGACATCATCACCATTCACGGTGGCAAGGGAGATAAGGACCGCACAACTATCATGCCGGGATCGCTCAACGATCCCCTCCACGAACACCTTGAGGAGATTTGCGAGACCTTCGAGCGTGATCGCGAGAATGATGTGCCGGGGGTAAAGCTACCGGATGGGCTGGAAAAAAAGTATCCGAACGCGGGAAAGGAATGGCCCTGGTTCTGGCTATTTCCGGCGGGAAAGCTGTCGGTCGACCCCGAAACGAAGATAACGCGCCGACATCACATGCTTCCCGGCTTCGTGCAACGCAGGGTGAGGAAAGCGGGCAAGGCCTGCGGGTTCGCCAAACGGGTCACCCCGCACGTGCTCCGGCACAGCTTCGCAACGCATCTTCTGGAGAACGGCTACGATATCCGGACAGTGCAGGAGCTTCTGGGCCACGCAAACGTCCAGACCACGATGATCTATACGCACGTGGCGAAGACCAATGCCCTGGGGGTCTGCAGTCCGCTGGATTCCGGTCAATGAGTTCGCCCGAACAACCGTTGATCCTGCAAACGACATATGTCACTGGCGCGTCGCATCTGCAATACCGAACTCATTTTTGCCTTCAAAAAAACCGATCAGTCAGAACTCACAAATAGAGTGGACTCACACCACTTCAGCGGCCTACAGGTATGCCTGAAAAGAGGGTGGGCTGAAGGTCCACCACAAAAAGACGAAACGGACAGAGGACAGAGCTGTAGAGGACAGTGGTCAGCGACGGCAAACGACGGGTGATCGGTGATCAGTCACCAGTAATCAGTCCAGTAACAACGACCAGCAACCAGCACCCAGCAACCAGTACCCAGAAACCAGCTCCCGTCCGTTATGCGTTCACCAAAAACGACAGGTGATCAGGTTCAACGACAACGGAAAACGGCAAAGCGGCGAAAAATCGCCGCACTCCAGAGCCGGCTGCGCCGGCGGGGTTCATGCATGAAACAGTGCTGTTACGATTGTCCGGCACGGAGCATGGTCCGTTTCGGGATAAACGGCAGCGACCAACGGCAGGTCCGCCTCGGCGATGCGGACCTGCAGCTCGCAAGCATTTTCCGAAATCGCAGCAGTTCTTGGTCTTGGGAACTTCCCACAATATACCCCGACCCTCACGTATCCGGGATGCCGCATACATGGAGGGCGTGATCGCCGAGCGCGCCCTGCCGTCTGATGCCCTGAAAGGGCAGAATGTAATAGCCCGGGGTGCAGACGGCTGAAGGTCGTCGGAGCCCTGGGGGTACAGGTGTGCATTCAGAAAAAGGTGGGCTGAAGGCCCACCACAAAACAACGAAAGACAACGGCACAGCGGCGCCCCCGTGGGGGATTCGTTGGGCGCAGAGGTGCCTGCCATTTTAAATATCACTGGCACTGGCATAAGGGTGAAACCCGAACCGTTTCCACGCCCTGGCTTCTTCATACCAATCTCCTGCTTCGGGAGGGCATGCCCATAACTTTCCCCCCCTGCTTTTCCTGTAACCTCTGGCCTCCTACACACCCATCGCCTGTTATGGCTTGTTATGTATTGTGCCTCATAGTCTCCGATTTGTCAAGCTAAATTTTTTGCCATAGAACGCTCCGGATTTTTCTTGCACTAAGTTCCTGACGGTAGATCGGTATGTTTTGTATTTTTAAATGAGGGGGAAAATCGTTTCGGGCTCGTGGCCGAAAACGTTATCGCACTTCCGGAAGATTTCGAGCACATTCCGGGACAGTCCACTGTTCATCCCACGGAATCAATGGATTGGACGGCGCGTGGCCCATCACAGACCGTTGTTCATTTCGTTCTTTGTGTCTCTGAACAATATGGCTCACGTCCCAATTTTCTTTGAGCAGAACGTTGATTTCCTCGACGAGATCCGGATGTTTTTCCGATACGTCATAGACTTCCTCCGGGTCCGCGATGACGTCAAACAACAGCCCGTTGCAATCCGGATGCGCG
>JAGXLK010000618.1 GCA_018334735.1 Planctomycetota bacterium
GGGGCCAATCAGACCTGCATTTGCTTCTGCGCTGGCTTCTGATCGGGGTTTTTGGGGTTCGCATTCTGGTTATCGGTGTGATTGTGCCTTTATGGCAAGATTGGTTCGCGAGTCTGTTCAATCGTGAAAACCGGGGGCAAGCGACGGGGATGTATGCGGCTGCCTCAGCGATAGGAGTGAGTTTAGCAGCTGTGGTCGCTGCATATTTCCGATCACATTTGCCCTTCCCCGGTAATTACGCCGTACTGTTTTTCATGGCTGTATTTCTTTTCGCAATTAGCATGGGAGTTTTTATGGGGGTTTCGTCTGGAAATCCGAGCGAGGGGGGGCCGGAACGGCCTGAATTGGGAGAGATGATGGCAATGTTTCGTGATTCTCTCCGCGACAACAACTATCGCAGCTACCTTGTGACGAGGGTTCTTCTGACGGTTGGAGCTGGGGCGACGGCATTCTTTGCTGTCCGTTTCCGGAGTCCGGAAGGTGGTGAGCTTTCGGACGCCACAATAATTGGCCTGGGGGCATTGCTTACGATGCCGCAGGCTCTCGCGAGTTACTGGTTGGGGCGGCGTGGCGATAAAAAAGGGCACCGAAGTGGGGTTTTGATTGGTGCAACAGCCCAGACTGGAGCTATTGCCTTCGCTTTTTTCGGAAGTGGTGCAGTCGCCTGTGCGCTATGTTTCATCTGCCTTGGTGTTGGGCTGGCGTCCGGTATGGTGTCGCACCAGAATATGGTCTATGAGACCTGTCCGCATGACAATCGTGTGGCTCATATAACTCTCAGTAATCTCGCGTTGAGTCCTTTTGTCTTGCTTATGCCTGTTGTGCTGGGCTGGCTCGTCGGGGAGGTGGGCCTGACAATCGGGATTGGCACCTGCTTGATCCCCACGGTGGCGGGCGCAGTATGGACGGTCATAATGGTCGACGAGCCGCGCCAACTGGTTCTGGGCAAACAGAGTCGTCGTTTACCGGCCTGGCTTGAGGATCGCCGGAGTGGGCGTGATGGTGAAAAGACATCACCGTAAATGGCCGGAACGCAACGTGTTTCCATCCGATAATTGGCTTTTACCTGGGGTATAAGTGTTGCTGCCTCGCACAGGCTATACGCAAGAATACCCTTATACCTCAGAGGGCGATGCAATGCCGCGATTTACGCCCCCCTTTTTCTAGCACGATTCCCGTTAGCATCTTACTTGGAATCGGGTTCTTCAAAACGGAGTTTGTTCACAGGGGCACGATCGTCAGTCAACACTATGGCTTTTCCCTTCGGTTTAGGACTGGGATGAAGGCGGCTGGCGACACGGGGCATATCGAATGAAAAATTGTGTTTTGCCTGAAGTTTTTTGGCGCGTTCCATTGCTTCTTTGCGGGAAAGAGCCTTCCCTTCGTCCCCGATGCCGACAATCATGGCGTTACTGGTTGAAGAACCGCTGTAGACCTGGCAGTTTTTGTAGACCGTCTGGAAGGTTTTGAGCTCGGATTGGCAGAGTCGGTTGTCCGAGAACACATTGGCAATCACGGCTCCGTTATCAGACAGAACGGCTTTCACCTGTTCGAGAAACTCTTTGGTCATCAGGTGGAAAGGGATATAGTCGGCGTTGAAAGCGTCAAGAATAACCAGATCATATTTTTGTGGTTTTGTCTGACGGCTCCTGCGGCGAATGAAAACGCGTCCGTCTTCGATATGCACTTTCAAATTTTTCCCTTCTTCAAAACTGAAGAAACGTTTGGCAGCTTTTTTGATTTCGGGATCGAGCTCCACAACATCAATATGGCATTGCGGAAAATAATGGTGCATTTCGCGCGGAAGAATGCCTCCGCCAAGCCCGACGACCAGTAGGTTTCTGGGTTCCGGTTCGTAGAATAGGCCGCAGAACATCAAAGTTGTATATTCCAGCACGTGGCGGCGGAGATTACGTCTGTCGACTTTACTTTGTGTAATTCTGCCGCGTCGGCCAAATTTGAGGCTGAAGACGGAACCTTTTTTGTAGACAAAGATTCTGTGGTACAACGAATTTTTCTGGAATACGAGTTTTTTACCATCAGCTGCCGTAGCACTCAACGTGACGATTTTCCAGGCCGCAATTCCTGCCAGAATAATGGCAAGGATTGTCATGATGGTTTTCCGCCCGTGGCCCTCCGCTCCGTGATCTGTTTTGTTCTTAATGGGAGGCTTCATGTGTATTACTCTCAACAGGTTCCTGGGAATTTGATTTGATTAATCCAACCACCAGCAAGATACATCCAACAAGAGAAAGGGAACCTCCAGATATCCATACTGTACGCCTTAACGAAAGCGAGGTTAAGTACCAGGCGGTGACCAGGCATCCGGCAAAACTGGCGGCGGTTGAAAACGCGAGCACCATGCCGGCTTTGAGTCCCGATTCGCGCACCTCACGGGTCAACCACTGTATGGCTGTGGGCGAGACAGTGCCCAACAGAATCGTAGGGGCTGCGAACAGGATAACGGATGCGCCGAGTCCTACCATTCGGACCCCCAGCCCCATATCTTCAAGCCAATAGCAAATGGGTTCCAGTGCCAGGGGGGTGGCCATCAACCACAACCCCGAAACGATGAGACCTAACCCGAGAATCTCTCGGCTTCTTTTCACCCGGGAGAACCTGCCGCCCAGCATGTAGCCTACCGAGAGGCTCAGAAGAAAAACGCCGATGACGCTGCCCCAGGTCGTGTATATATCGTTGCCGACAAACGGGGCAAGCATGCGTCCGGCCAGGATCTCCATTTCCATAATGAGCCAGCCTGAAACGCCCGTCAAAAGCAAAATAGCCATCCCCCGGACCCATGGTTTAACTGTTTGCTGTGACGTTATAATCTGTTTTTCTTCGGATTTTTCTGTCTGCGCTTTTGTTTTTTTCATTCAAATCTCAGTGTCTGGATTGGATCCATTCTGGCGGCTTTCAGTGCCGGCAGGACACTGAAAATGAGACTACATAATATAGCTCCTCCGCCGATAACCAGGGGCATTTTCCATCCGAGATCCGCCGGGATCTCAGAGAAATAATATACGTCCGGGG
>JAGXLK010000619.1 GCA_018334735.1 Planctomycetota bacterium
ATTTTCCCGTCGATCGTCGGCGGTGTTTCAAAACGACTGACCGTCGCGATATTGTCGCTGGCCGCTCGGGCATTGAGGACCGTAACCGCAATAAGAAACAAACTCACCACAAACCATCTAATTCTGCGTTTCATCTTCATCTGGCTCCTTGGATTCTGTGACGCAATCGTCTGAACATCTTTTTCCAGATTCAGCGATCTGCCACCACCTGAGAGATTACTCAACGTAAAATCTGATTTCAGTTGATCTCACCAGCAAGCGCTGGCAGGGTACCACACATGCCCTGATTGTTGTCAACAGGATATGCACGGCCCATTTCAAAAACTCCTGCGGCAAGCGCTTTCGCTCAGTTCAAAAATTCTGTCTCGCATCGAGATCATTGTGCCGCTCCTTCAGAGCTCATTTTTTCTTCCGTTTCCTCAACCCTTATTCACATCGGAAAATTCGGGTTCCGTATCCCGGCATCTCGAAACTGAATTTCCCCCCGGCGATGTTCAGTTCTTCGTCGGATTCCACGTTCACGGCTGTCTTCAGTGCAATCTCCAACGCCCTGGTATCGATCTTAACGGTCAGGTCTTCGGCTTTCTCGTTCCACGTGCAAAACAGCACCATAATTTTGCCGTTTCGTTTGAGCAGCAGCCATTTGCACTGATCATTGCTGACCGTAAGGGGCGGAGCATCGTCTTGGCCGACGCCTGCTGGCGCCCGTTGGGCATCCGATACGCTTCCGTCGTCAGGGGGTCCTTGCCCTGTTTCGGAAATGTGTTGTCGAAGTACAAACCGATTCCGCGGCGGATAAACTCCGCCCCGTGCCAGCATTGAAAATCGAGATAACTCGGCGCCAGCGGGTGGACCGAACCTTTGTGGTATCCTCCGCTCCACTCGTTGCCGAACACCTGTGTTTCCGGGTGGAACCGCGAGACGCTGTGAAATTCTTCCCAGTACCAGCTCTGAAAATCAGCATGGGTCCTCACCGAACCGGATTTCTGGGGCCTGGATCTTCTGGCACAGCCCAGTAGGCAGCGTGCCAGAGCGAAGCCGCCTGAGCAAGGTTAGTGCTCCAGTGTGCTGAACCGTCAACCATCAATAGATTCCCCCCGGCTGGTTTAACGGAACCACTTTTGGCATGCCGAGCCACGCCACCACGTTTCGCCCAGCTTACGCCCGGCGGGTGGCCGAAATTATCGACACGGTCGTCCGGATAGAATTCGCAGATGAGTGTAGCAACGGTGTGAATCCGAGCGGGCCGAGGTTGGTCAGACGTGAGCGGCCGCCAGGAAAAAGCAGAGGAAGGGGCTCGTGATCCGTCGGATAGACGGAAGTCGGCCCATGCACGTGCCACTGTCCCACTCCACCAGCCATCCATAAAAGAAGTCCAATGTGCATAAGTAAGCCAGTACCTCTTACCGTCATTTCCCAACCGGTATGCCGGAAGCGTAGGATAATACCCCCCCATTCCATCGGCGAGTTGCCGGTCGCTTTTGTTCTCCAAACGGTAGGAGTGGACAGCTCCGCTGTCAGGGCCGAACGAAGGGCAGATCCATGTGCCATACGTATTACCAGTATATTCATACAACTTATTGCGGATCGATCCCTTCAGGCCTCTTCCAAAATCATTCCTTTCCTTAAAGGGGAGTATAGAATCGTTATCGTTGGCGTAGAAATAATACGCAGTCCCCTGTTGCTTCACGTTATTCAGACATGCAACACGCCTCGCCGCTTCTCGAGCTTTCTCCAGCGCCGGCATGAGCATCGCAGCGAGGATCGCGATGATTGCGATAACCACCAGCAACTCGATCAGGGTAAATGCCTCATCATTTCGTTTTCGTACATGAGCTTCGCCACTTATCAAAAACAACCGTGGTTGGCAGTTCTGCAGGTACTGTCCCGTTGGTCCGCATCGGTGTTGACCCACAAACATTTTTCTTTTCTCCCTTTTAGGTTTCCCACGATCAGTCTCGCAGGTGCCAGTAGCGGTAACTTCTGTTGAAATAGTGCATATGTTTTATGAAACCGGTTTTATAACTTCTGACGCTTCCTCCCCCGAATGCAAAGTTATGGGGAGCCAGAACATCATCGACGGGCGTTCCGGGATTGATCGGCTCGTAGAACTTTTCTCCATCGATATGGCTTCCGGCCCAGTGGTCAGTGGCGTGTTTCACGACATGAACCACCCACGGCCAGTCGTCGTTCCGGTAATAAAGCGTGTCGCCAATAATCGGATGGCGTGGGTGATCGGTCACCCGCATCGGCGAACCCTTCTTCCAATTTTCAGGAGAACAGCTCATAACAGTTTGTCCCCCGTCTGTCGGATCGCACGGTCGCCGCGTTCCGTCATCCGTTATGAACGCCGTGTAGATGATATATCCGGGCCAGAAATAGGCGTTCCCGTGCCAGCTGTTCGGAACGTTCCCCGGCCAGGCATCCCGCCAATCAATCGTCAAAAGAGGACAACTGTAGACGGGACTCGGCTGGAGATAGGGTTCGATACACTCGCGATTCCCATCCCATGTTCCCGATCCACCTCTCCACACCTCCCAGAAATCAGGATCCGCAAGGTCGGGACGATATGGCCAAAACCCGTTGAAGTCGTTAGCGTACAGTGAAAAAGCAAGGGACTGTTGGTGCAGGTTCCCCGTGCACTGGGCCCGTTTGGCCGACCTTTGCGCATTTTCCAAAGCGGGCATCAACATCGCCGCCAGAATGGCAATGATTGCGATGACAACCAGCAGTTCGATAAGGGTAAAAGCTCTCCGCGTACCGTTTGAAAAAGCGCTCAGGATCCCCATCATTGGTCCTCCCCCCTTGCAAGGATAGTCGGTGTGACGATTTGAAGTGGCTCAGCAACCTCTTCCGATCTCGTCACCCTGTCGATTATTTCCGCCGCCCTCCGGGCGACTTCATCCAGGCGCAGTTCCACGGTCGTGATCGGCGGGTGAGCCGTTCGGCTCCAGGGGGTGTCAAAATATCCCATAATTTCCACCCGGTCGAGCAACTCAGGCTCGGATTCAAGGAGCACCCTCTGCGCCCCC
>JAGXLK010000025.1 GCA_018334735.1 Planctomycetota bacterium
ATAATTTTCAACCGGAGATGAAACTTCTTCGCAAGAACAATGCCGTTAAAATTGCAGAAGACGAGGCCGCTTTGCAAAAAGAACTGGGGACAATTCTCAGGGATAACACAGACGCCCAGAAAATGGGACAGCGCGCGCGCCAAACCGTCATTACCAACCGTGGCGCGACCGAGGATTCACTGAACCGCCTGGAAAAGGTTCTCAGTGACAAGGGACTCCTGTGAGCGGGGCGAACCATTTGTGTTGATCAGCAATGCTGGCACAGTCGGGACTTAGCGATAGGCAGAAAAAGTTTTTACCCCAGAATCCAGATTTCAGAGCCGTTGAGAAGATGGTTTAGCCTCAAGAACCGGTTTTTCACCCCATTGGCCCCCCGCGAGCGGACTGGACTTCAGCCGCAGGCTGGAGTTCAGAATGCGGGCCGATTGAGTTGGATCTCCGCGCATCTTGACATCTGTGAGCCACTGCCCGCCTCAAGTCCAGTTTCGCCCGCCGCTGGCGGGCTCAGCTGAACTCGAGTCTGCAGGATACGTGGTCGAGAAGCGGGGTTGCAGGCTTACAGAATGATTGAGACCAGAGATAAGGTTTATATTACAATAACCTTTAACGACTTTTCCGAAGGAAACTTGAGGAATTTGCGCACATCTGGGTTGCATCTGTGTGCAAATCCAAAGAGACTACCTTCACGGGGTTCCTCCCCTCTACAGGAGAGAATTGTTAACTTCTCAAACCTTGCAGGGGATCAGAGGAATCCCGTTTTTTACGATATCAAATTCCTTGAGGGGCGCAAAAAACTTGACGTATCCTCTGCGGAAAACTACTATAAGTGAGGTTTTTTGAGACATTCTTTTGAGTATTTAAGAGGTATCATATATGGCAAAAATCGACAAGTTTCTACATTTCCTCGCGGAAAATAAAGGGTCGGACCTCCATGTAAAGACAGGGACCCCCCCGCTTCTGCGTATCGATGGTAAATTGGAACGCATGAAGATGTCGCCGTTTAAGGCCGAGCAGGTCAAAGCCCTGGCCATGGAAATTATGCCGGATAAAAACCGCAAGGAATGGGAAAGTACAAATGACACGGACTTTGCATATGAAATCCCTGATCTGGGTCGTTTCCGAACGAACATCTACAGAGACATTCAAGGGCCGGCAATATGCATGCGGATGATTCCCTTTGAGATGTTGACGGTTGATGACCTTGGTCTCCCCGGGCCGATACGGAACCTTGCCCTGTTGCCCAAAGGAATCGTGCTCTGTACAGGGCCAACAGGCTGCGGCAAAACCACGACACTGGCCGCTCTGTTGGAATATGCCAATAAACGGAGAAAAGACCATATCATCACCATTGAGGATCCCGTTGAATTCGTTCACGAGAACGAAGGCTGCATAATCAGTCACCGCGAGGTGGGTGAGCATACGCAAGGGTTCCAACGGGCACTGCGGGCGGCACTTCGAGAAGACCCTGACATCATTCTGGTAGGTGAGTTGCGTGATCTGGAAACCACGGCTCTGGCCCTTGAGTCTGCGGAAACCGGTCACCTGGTATTCGGAACTGTCCATACCACGACAGCCAGCAGTACTGTCGATCGTATCATTGACCAATTCCCACCCGACCAGCAGGCCCAAATCCGGGTCATGCTCGCCAATACGCTTAAATGTGTCATCACACAGATGCTCTGCCGCAAAAAAGGTGGTGGCCGAGTGGCTGCTTTTGAAATCCTCTATGTGCACAGCGCAGTGACCAACCTGATACGCGAAAGCAAAACGTTTCAGCTTCCCTCGATCATCCAGACGGGGAAGAAATACGGCATGTGCACTATGAATGAATCGCTGATGGAACTGGTTTATGAGGGCACTATTACAGTCGACGAAGCTTACAGCAATTCGGTGGATAAACAGGATATGAACGAACGGGTAAATGCATACCTGCTTTACGCCGTCACGGAAGGCGATATTACCCCCGTGGAAGCCGTGAGCCAGTCTTATTTCCGGCCGGGAATGATGGATCGTCTCCGCGACGCCGGTTACAGCAAAGTCGTTGAAAAAATGGACCTTGACCAGTTCGAGAAAAAGACAGCAATGGGCGCAACATAACCTCTCCGCAACGGAGAGAATTCTCTTCAAATTGAACGTTGTCTCACCCGGAGAAACTCCACCGTGGAAGAAATCTTTTCACTCACAAAAGACCAGTCACGTCAGATCGACAAAATAGCTATGGACGAATACGGCATTAAAGGCGTAATGCTGATGGAAAATGCCGGGCGAGCCTCCGCCGCCGAAGCCGCTGATATGCTCGGCGACACCCGGGATGCCGACGTCACGATATTCTGCGGTAAAGGCAATAACGGCGGTGACGGATTTGTCGTCGCCCGGCACCTGTCAAACTGGGGATGCTCTGTCAACATTTATCTCTCCGGTAAAATCAACTCGATCCTCCGCGAAGCCGGGGACACAGCCGTAAACCTTGAAATCGCCCTGAACATGAATTTGCCGATAACCGAAATTGAGAACAAGGGAGATGTCCAAAAAAGCCTTGACGACGCTCGCGAAGGCAAATTGATAGTGGACGCACTCCTCGGCACCGGGATAAGCGGTGAGGTAAGAGGGCTCTACAAACCTCTCATCGAAGGTATCAACTCGCTGCCGGTCCCCGTTCTTGCGATCGACGTTCCTTCAGGGCTGGATTGCGATACCGGAAAACCACTCGGCGTCGCCGTGCAGGCAGAGAGAACGGTAACTTTCGTTACCAAAAAACAGGGCTACAACCGTCCCGAAGCCGGCGAATATATCGGCCAACTGAAAGTGATCGATATCGGCGTCCCGCGCCGTATGCTGGAACAAAGGGCACAGGAATGGGGGGCAAAAAAGGAGTGATCATCTATCTCTCAGCGCCCGTCTTCACTCAGGTGCAGCGACAGTGGAACAGACTGCTCGCCGCGGAAATCGAAAAACAAATCGAAGGCGCGAAAGTAATACTTCCCCAAGATTTTAAGTTCAGCGAAGCTTTCAATCGGTCTGAAGATTTCCCGGAACTCTTTCACACCTGTCTGGACAAAATTGAGGACGCTGATCTCGTGATCGCCGTGCTGGACGGGCCAGACGCTGACAGCGGAACCAGTTTTGAAGTCGGATATGCCTGTGCCCGCGAAATACCCATTATCGGTATTCGAACGGACTATCGAAAAAGCCAGGACCTGGGTGTCAACTTGATGCTCGCGCAAGCATGCAGCGAATTACTGAGAGAGATGTCCTTCAGCGAAGATCTGGAGCAGTTGGTTCGAGACCTGACGGGCAAGATCCTCGTGGCACTGCGCAAAATCGATAAGCGCGAATGGACGGATTAAACCATCAGTCGTCCCTCAATTCAGCGGTAAAAACACACCAGGTTTGCACCGGACATTTCTCGCATTCGGGACTGGAGGGGTGACAAAGCTCCCTCCCATGTTCGATCATGTTCAGGTGAGCTGAATATTTGCGTTTATCGGGGACAAGCTCATCGAGCAGTTTGTGCGCTTTGATGCGGCTGCAATCCGCCGGGATAAGGCGGAGCCTCTGCCCTACTCGAAGCACATGCGTGTCAACTACAAAAGTGGGTTTGCCAAATCCAAATAGCAAAGCAAGACGCGCAGTTTTCACCCCGATACCCTTAATCTGGGTGAGCTTTTTTTCCGCCTCTTCCGCCGAGAGAGGCTCCAAAAAATCCAACGAATACTCGCCCCGCTCTCCCAACCAGTCAAGTAGTTCTCCTATGGCAGCCGCTTTTTGATCGGCCAGCCCCCCACATTTGATAGCTTCTGCGATTTGAGGATTTGTCGCCCCGGCCATCTCCTCCCAAGATCCATAAGAAACCTTTAACTCATTCCAGGCTCGACCGCTGTTAAGGTCACTGGTGTTTTGGGACAGGATGCCGTGGACGAGCACTTCCAGAGGATCAGAATCAGCCCGTGAAGGGATCCCATAACTTTCTGCAAGAGCATCGAGAACTGGACCGATTTTTTCTTTCGGCTCCAAAAGTTGTGGGGTGGGGGATGGCATATTTGGTGGGATATAATTCAGGGAATGCGTTGCAGAACTTCGCGATTGTAGCGTTCTTCAAGCTCGGGACGTTGCTGGTAATGTCCAAGCGATTCCAGGCAGGTTCTGATTTTATCGATCCGTGCGTTAGGATCGGGGTGGGTTTTGAAAACTTCGAATGCGATCTCACCGTTGGATTCCGCAGATTTCTGCAAAAACGGAAGCAGCCCTCCGGGATGGTAGCCGGCACGGTACGCATAACGAGTACCCGCAAGGTCAGCTTTTATCTCATAGCGCTGATCGTACCCCTGGTGAGCCAATTTGTTGTACGATTCATCGACAAATTGTCGATATTGGCTTATATCTTCATCGAGTTCCGCTGCAAAATCCACAAAACTCCGGATGCGCCGGTCGCGCAAGGTAATTTCAAGTCCGTGCTTTTCAGCAATGTGCGCGATTTCATGTCCCAAAATCGCCGCGAGTTCGCTTTCGCTGTGCAACATTCTCAAAAGCTGCGTCGATACAAAAACGAACCCTCCCGGCAAAGCCAGAGCCGTTGGATCTTCATTTTCCACGACAGCAAAAGAATAAGGAAGGCTAGGCCTGTCGCTCTGAAGTGCTACCAAAGTGCCCACCCGGGTGACATACTCATTGAGATCGCGGTCTTTGCACGGTTTCCCGAAACTGGCAAATGCCTTTACCGCAAGGCTCTGCCCCATTGCGATTTCTTCCGCCGTATCGATCTCGGTTATCATCGCGTGAGCGGCATCAAGACCTTTCAGGATTTTTGTGCGATCCTCCCCACCCAGAATTTCGGGGTTTTGTTCCAGAATTACTTGGCTGCTCCTGACGCCCTCTTTTATAGCTTCGCAGGTAGTAAACACGAACGGTAGCAGCAAAATGGCAAGACACCGAAGAAGTAGCTTTTGTAATGAAATCCTCATTTCATTTCTCCTGACCATACTCACCGAGCCGGCCTTCCCGGGCGAACTTTTCAATCTCTTCCGGACCGACCTTGCGGGCCTGCATTTCCTCGACGGCCTGAACCGCCCAGTCGGGGATCTCTGCTGAGTCTGCGTATTTTTCCGCCGCTGGTGAAAGCCCTCTGAGTGCTCCTCCGGCTTCAAGTTCTGCCAGCTCGACGCCTTCCCCCGAAGCGCCCCCCGATAGAATGGCTTCAATATCTTCGGGCTTTTCCTCAGCCAGCTTATTAAAGTAAATCCAACCTTCCTCGGCTCCAGCTGAAACTCTGTAATAGTCCCCGGACCGTTCGAGGACTTCCACGGCGGCACCCTGTTCCAAACGCACCACCACAGAGGCCCCCAGGGAGGTCCCGCCACGCAATTCCGCGGCCGTGCGAGTGTACATTGTTCTGGCTTGGGCCGGTATAGCAGGCAGCCCAATTAGCCAGGACACTAAGCAAGCGACAAAAAGAACAGAAATCAGTTTCTTCATTCTAAAATCCCATTTCCCCTGTAACCCGGGGCTTTTTCGCAGCTGAAAAAAATCCATAATTAGAAAGAACTTTACTCCCAGCGGTCTGCTATTATTGCCCAATTACGAAAAATGTCAAGATCGCCATGTCCCCTCAGACAGCAAATCAGCGGTAGAATATCGGGAAACCATTCACCGCTTCTTCTTGACAGGGGATATAGGGTAAATTATAAAAGCAGAAATCATAAGCGGGCCGAACTCCAAAATGACCACTGTATGCGCATTTCATCACGATCAATTCTGTGAGTTCAGCTTTCTCAGGATAGTGCGGCAGCAAACTGGAAATTTGAATCCCGCCGGCTTTAAGCGGTTCGGACCGAGCACCATGACACCGCTCACGTGCATTGTCGAGAAAACCCAGCGCAAACACATAACTGAGGGCTCTGCTTGAAAACCCGTAGCGCTCCGGTCCCGACAACCCATCAAAACAGGGATCAGCGACAGGAGTGCTGCAGCTTTTTTTTACATTAACGTTGAGAGTTTAGCATATGAGTAAAGAAAGAGATTTTTTAAGGCAAAATCTGAGTGAGGAAAATTGCCAGAAACTTTTCGCAATCGATATCCCGTTTCTTGAGCAGTTTGTCGCAAAATATGTCGAGCTGGGGCAACCGGAAAGCGTTTTCGTAGCAACAGACTCCGACGAAGACGTTGAGTATGTCCGCCGACTTGCCGTCGAAACCGGCGAGGAACAGGAGCTGAACACACCCGGCCACACGGTCCATTTTGATGGCTATTACGATCAGGCCCGCGATAAAGAAAACACAAAATACCTGCTTGCCCCGGAAACCGATCTCGGTGAACGGCTGAACTCTGTTGACAAAGAAACAGGACTCAAGGAAGTGCACGAGTTCCTGGAAGGAAGCATGAAAAGCAAAGAATTGCTGGTCAGATTTTTCTGCTTGGGCCCGCAGAGTTCGCCCTTCTCGATCCGAGCCGTGCAGCTCACTGACAGCCCGTATGTTGCCCACAGCGAAGATATCCTCTACCGACGCGGTTACGATGAATTTCTTCAGATGGATTCGACAGATTCCTTTTTCCGCTTTGTCCATAGCGAAGGGAAACTCGAAGAAGGTGTCAGCACTGAAGTTGACAAAAGGCGTGTCTATATTGATCTGGATGAGGACATTGTATACAGCACCAATACCCAGTACGGCGGCAATACCATCGGACTCAAAAAGCTGGCGCTACGCCTCGCAATAAACAAAGCCTCCCGGGAAGGGTGGCTCGCCGAACACATGCTCGTTGCGGGCATTCATGGTCCCAATGATCGCGTGACTTATTTCACAGGCGCCTATCCTTCTGCGTGCGGTAAAACCTCGACGGCCATGCTACCCGGTGAATCGGTTGTCGGCGACGACATTGCGTACCTGCGGCCTATCGACGGGAAACTTCGTGCGGCTAACGTGGAATCCGGAATCTTTGGTATTATCCGCGATGTGAACACTGATGACGACCCCATAATCTGGGATGCGCTCCATAGACCGGCAGAGATAATCTTCTCAAATGTGCTGGTCGGCGATGATAACAACCCGTACTGGCTCGGCATGGGTGAAGAAATCCCCGACCACGGCCGCAACCACAGCGGGGAATGGCATGCCGGCAAAACAGATAACGAAGGCAGAGAAATTACGCCGTCTCACAAAAATGCAAGGTATACTTTGCATCTGGAAAGTCTCTCAAATTGCGATCCCCACCTTCACGACCCCGAGGGAGTGGAGGTCAGCGGCGTAATTTACGGCGGACGCGACTCCGATACGTCGGTTCCCGTTGAACAGGCTTTCGATTGGACACACGGAATCATTACAAAAGGCGCCAGCCTGGAATCCGAGACAACCGCAGCGACCCTGGGGGAAGAAGGGGTCCGGGTTTTCCAACCCATGTCCAATATCGATTTCGTCTCTATCCCGCTCGGCCAGTACATTCAAAACAACATCGATGCGGTGAAAGGCCTGGATTCCGAACCCATTATTTTTGGGGTCAATTATTTCCTGAAAGACGAAAGCGGAGATTACCTGAACGGAATGCATGATAAGCGGGTCTGGTTGAAATGGATGGAACTCCGGGTCCACGATGAAGTCGAGGCCCTGGAACGGCCGACCGGGCTTATCCCAAGATATGAAGACCTCGCAAGCCTGTTCGATACCATCCTGGGTCAGAGCTATTCCCGGGTTGAATACGAGGAACAGTTCAGACTCCGCATCCCGGAGAATCTGGCCAAAATAGACAGAATCGAACAGGTCTACAGGGAAAGCGTTCCCGATACTCCTGACATTCTTTTTGAGGCCCTGGAAGCGCAGCGAAAAAGGTTGGAATCCGCGAGGTAAAATGCCCGTATTGTACGAGGGGGCGCGTTTGCCTTGTTCGGTGGTTTCTTTTTCCTGGCTCCACTGCTGGAGCCAGAACCCACATAGGCGGGGTGCGATCCCCCGTTTGAGCCAGCAAATCCATTCGCAAACAGCAGATGCTGGCAAATGGCCTGGAACTCTCCTTAGAATAATCCTGACCCGTAGATGCGAGCAGGCCCACTGGACTGGGCGATGTTTCCATGAATATGAAGGCGCACGAAAAACGATGGACGCTTCTCGAACTACTCAACTGGACGACCGAGTATTTCGACGAAAAGGGTATCGAAAACGCGCGCTTAAATGCGGAATTGCTGCTCAGTGAGGTCACTGGCATGGAGCGTGTCATGTTGTATGCACGTTTCGAAAAAGTGATCCCCGAAGAACAGCGAAATGATTTCCGCAGACTCGTCAGTCGTCGGGCTGATCGATGCCCCGTGCAATACATTCTCGGAAACACGGAATTCTACGGCCGCGAGTTCAAGGTGAGCCCCGCGGTGATGATCCCTCGGCAAGAGACGGAACAGGTCGTGGATAAGTGCCTCGAAAAATTGCCTGAAAACTCTGATGGTATCCTGGCTGCTGACGTTGGAACGGGAAGCGGCGCGATTGCCGTCACGCTGGCCAGGGAAAAACCACAGCTGAGAATGATAGCAACGGATTCCAGTTCCGACGCTCTCGGCATCGCGGCCGAAAATGCGCGTCGGCATGGTGTCGAAGATCGAATTCGTTTCGAAGAAGGCCACCTCTGCGAACCGATAGAAAACCTCTCTGAACAGAAGGAAACCCCTCTCTACCTGCTTGCAAGTAACCCTCCCTACATTCCCTCAAATGAAATTGAAAACCTTCAGCCGGAGGTGAAAGATTTCGAACCGCGGAAAGCGCTCGATGGAGGGGAAGACGGACTGGCCGCAATACGCGAGCTACTCCCGGTGGCGGCAAAACTGCTTACCTCCGACGGATGGTTTGTCCTGGAGGTCGGTGAAGGACAGGCGGACGATGTCCGCGAGTATATTCGTGAAACCGATAATCTAAATGGGGATAACGTGGAAATAACAAAAGATCTGGGCGGTCACAAAAGGGTTTTGGCTGCCCAAAAGAATTGATGAACTGAAGTAAAGGAAAAAAATGGCGAAGCTGACCATACGAGGCGGCAAAGTACTGAACGGAAAGGTTCGAATTAACGGGGCAAAAAACGCATCCCTGCCCATTATGGCAGCCACGCTCCTCACAGAAGGCACAACAGTCCTCAATCGGGTGCCCAGACTCCGGGATATCCACACTCTGGGGAAAATACTTGATGCGCTCGGACTCGAAAACGAACGGACGGACTCCGATACAATACGGATGCAGGTAGTGGATGAAACCAATTGCACCTGCCCCCATGATCCTGCAATCGAAATGCGTGCCAGCGTCTGCGTCCTTGGCCCCCTGTTGGCGCGCCGAGGAAAAGCGGAAGTCCCTCTGCCCGGCGGATGTGTCATCGGCGAGCGTCCCATTGACCTCCATCTTAAAGGACTCCGGGCACTTGGTGCCGAAATTGAACAGAAAAACGGTTACGTCTTCGCCAAAGCCGATAAACTCGTCGGTAATTGCATCTATATGGGGGGCCCGCGTGGGTCAACTGTTCTGGGCACTGCCAATGTCATGATGGCAGCCACTCTCGCCGAAGGTGTCACAACCATCGAGCATGCCGCCTGTGAGCCCGAAATCCGGGACCTTGCCAATTATCTGACGGCCTGCGGCGCGCTTATCGAAGGCGCCGGCACCAACACCCTCACCATCGAAGGGGTGAAACGTCTGGAAGGCACATTGCACCGCGTGATCCCTGATCGGATTGAAGCCGGGACCTTCGCCTGCATGGCGGCAGTCGCTGGCAATGAAGTTGTGCTCGAAGGCGCCCGCCCCGATCATATGTCAGCGATAATGGATACCATGGAAAATATGGGTGTAAAATTCAAGGTTCACGATAAAGGCATTACCGTTCTGCCCCCTGAAAAGCTGATAGCAAGTGACATTACAGCTCTGCCCTACCCCGGCCTTCCCACAGATATACAGCCACAGTTGATGGCCGCGCTCACCCAGGCAGATGGAACCAGTGTGGTGACAGACTCAGTCTTCCCCGATCGTTTCACCCAGGTCGGAGAACTGCATCGACTCGGTGCAGATATCGTGAAACAGGGCCCGCAGGCCGTGGTGAAAGGCCCCGCTCAACTTACCGGAGCCCCCGTGACCGCACGCGACCTGCGAGGAGGAGCAAGCCTCGTTATCGCCGCCCTCATCGCGGAAGGAGAAACAACAATCGACGGGATGGCTCATGTAGATCGCGGCTACGAACGCATTGAAAATAGACTTGCCACCATAGGAGCCGACGTAACCCGTCAGGGAAACGCTCCCTTCGAAGTGGGACAGATGCAGTTGCCGTTCAAACGAGCCGCTTCCTGAACGTAATAACCCCGCTGAAATACGGTTTTCGAATCCCCTCTGCCCACGGATAACCCGTCTTTCGGGCTGCGAGGAAAGTGCCGCGCAAATACTGCCATTGGGTGCAAACTTTTTAGCCCGCATTTCTCACGAACCTGAAGGTATAATTATTATAAACGGCAGCACAGAAAGACTTTGCACTATATTTCGCATCTGATCTCAGTACACAGTGCTTAATCTGAGTCTAAAAACAGCGGTTCGCCCTCCGGGAGCGGGTTTATGCCGGCCACCGACGATACTGGAACCTGATATCCACAGAATTCGGCAACCGGTCTGCCACAGGCGAGGTACCATGGACAGTTTTACCGCAGGAGCCGGCCGGGTTATAATGCTCTCAAAAGGGGTCTCCCCTGCCACAAAACACTGGAGCTAACATGGGAATACAAACATTAGGCGTAAGGATTTACGGAAAAGAGGATCTGAGACTTGAGAAATTCGAACTCCCTGAACCAAAAGATGATGAAATCATCGCCGAAGTGATCTCCAACAGTATCTGCATGTCTTCGCACAAAGCAGCGGAACAGGGGGAGGATCATAAACGCGTGCCCGATGATGTCGCGGAAAATCCCACTTTAATCGGCCATGAATTTTCGGGGCGACTCCTGAAAATCGGAGACAAATGGGCGGACCGTTTCGAACCCGGGCAAAAATTTGGGATCCAACCGGCGCTCAATTACAAAGGCTCACTCGACGCGCCTGGTTATTCCTACCAGTGGA
>JAGXLK010000620.1 GCA_018334735.1 Planctomycetota bacterium
AGCAGAGGATTGATATTGTTCTCTGGTAGCAACATTCATGCGCTCAGGTCCAGGATCATTGTGAGATGAGACCCTCGACATTTCTGTCACCTCCTTGTGATCAGGCAGTCACCTGGGCTGAGATTTTACGAGATTTTCTGAGGTCTGAAGCGGCGTAGAAGACGTCTCGCCGGGTATGAATTCCGGCGACAGCACCACTCTCCTCTCGCCCCTGTCCGGATTCTTCAGCCTCTGAGCCAAAGCTCGCATCGCCTCCGCGCCCACCTCTTCAAGAGGAATAGCACAGGTCGTGAGCTGCGGATCCGTCGCTTTCGTCGGCCATACGCCATCGAAGCCGGTGATGCTGAGTTCCCCTGGAATGTCCCATCCCGCGGCTCGCAACTTGTGCATCATCACAGCGGCCATGAAATCGTTGTATGCCACAACCGCCGTGAATGGAAGTTTTTCCTTATTCTCCACCAGATTGTTCCCGAATGCCTTCTGCAACACCTCTTCAAATTGATGGCCGGCCGACATAAACCGGCGCGTAAAAACCAGCTCCTCCGGCACTTCAAGCCCACTGGCCATGCGCAGTCCGGCCAGCCGCTGCTGGGCGAGTTCCCAGGTCGGGCCAAAAAACGCCGCCCGCTCGTGCCCTTGAGATACCAGGTATTCACCGATCTGGCGAGAACCCTCGACATTGTCAACTGTAACAAGATCGGCCCCTGGTAGATCCGAAAATATGCTCACCAGGGGAACAGGGCACGTACGTTCAACGCGTGAGACCTCAATATCACCCAGTAGACAGACCGCGCCGTCGACCTGACCGCGCAGCACAAGGAGGGGGAACTCCGCGCTGTATTCGCCGGCCAGTACGGTCTCCATCCCCAGCTTGCGGGCCTCTTCGCTCAATCCCGAAAAGATACGGGCGTGAAAGGAGTCCTGACCCGATTCGTCATCGATCGGTACCATAAGACACACCACGTCGGTCGTTTGTTTCTCACCCAGCGCCCGTTTGCGCATAGCTCGCGCTTCGTGATTGCTGGCCCTGATGGAATAGCCACGCTTTCTGGCTTCGTCCAGAATACGTTCGCGCAGTTTATCCCCGACGCCATCCGAACCCCGCAAAGCCCGGGAGACAGAAACCTGGGAGACGCCGAGGACCTGCGCCAGTTCTTTTTGCGTGATCGACATTTTTTGTTTCCCGCCGAATTGAACAAAGAAAACGTCGTATCCGGACCACGCGAGACGTCTTTTTACGACTACGTATACGTTACACCCAGGAAATATACCACTCCGGCTATTCCCTGTCAAGGATAAAATACTGAAGATTTAAGGTCATATATTGAACCGCCAGAAAAAACAGTGCGATCGACAAAGACGGGCTAAAAGGCCTAAACTACTTATACGTAACCGTTCAGGGCGCTCAACCTTTGCTGTGCGAAATGCGAAACAGACTTGCATACGCTGTCCGGAAATTGCGAGAGAAAAACGGCAGTATCTGATAAACGGTATGAGATGAGACCAAACAGATCGGTTTCCTTGTGGAACAATGCACAGAAAGAAAAACCAGAGCAGGAGGACACCCCTCAAAACACAGCTCCAAAGGCGGTGGATGCCGGATTGATTAATTTTCTAAGCCCTGCAAGGGCGTCTGATAAAAGCCCTGTATGGGCTAAAAGGGGAGTTGAAACACCGTTATTTATTGCCGGCACAGGGCCGGCGGAGGCCAGAACTTTTTGCCGCCTATCCCCCTTTGATCCCGTCCCCCGGCACTGCCACATGAGCGGACTGGAGTTCAGCACCGCCCTCGGCGGGACTGGAGTTCAGAACGCGGACCGATTCAGTACAACGACAGGGTCGCAGGTAAGGTGCCTGCGTACTGTAAATATCACCCCGCACAGTACCTGGCTACGAGGTCCTGGCATCTCCTGTGGGGCAGGCACCCGCATAACTTTCGCGTGCATTGCATCAGCCGTCCAAGCTCACAATGTCATTGCGAGGCGTTCCGCGAAGCGGCACGCCGCGGCAATCTCGCTGTTGGGCTGGGAAAACGACGAGATTGCTTCGCCCATCTTACGATGGACTCGCAATGACTCGTGAAGCGGTATTTCCGGGATAAATACGTACATCCTCCCTGTCAGTGGCCTGGCTGCGAGGAGAGAAGTGTTCTTGTTGGCAAGCCTTCCTTCCCCTGCACTTCTGCAAGATTTGCCCGCCTCAAGTCCAGTTTCGCCCGCTGGTGGCGGGCTCAGCTGAACTCGAGTCTACATTTCCCATGAGCGGACTGGACTTCAGAACCGCCCTGCGGGACTGGAGTTCAGAACGCGGCCAATAAGCGGGACTACGCTTCCACAATCTTTGCCTCTAAATGGTCATTTCCCTAACGAGCTTTAAAAAGATTTCCCAGTGAAAACAGAGGAATTTGCGCCCTGCCCCGTTCGGGAACCGGTGGTAATCCAAAGCAAATCCACGCTTACCAGGCCACGAAACGCCCCACAGCACAAATTCCTCATACCCTCTCACACCTTGACCTCTGGAAGCTTTTGGGCTACATTATCTGTTTCCACATAATGCGGCAGTTTCCCGCGGTGCCAGAGTGGCGGAAAGGCAGACGCGCCGGTCTCAAAAACCGGTGGGCAATCAGCCCTTGTGGGTTCGAATCCCACCTCTGGCACCATTTTCGCAACTTCCTGGCAGGACGCCACCCGAATCTCGCTGACGGAGAATGAAATGAGCAAAACCCAGATCGAGCCCTACCGGCCCGTCTACCCGTCACCGGCAGCTCTCATCACCACCATCAGCGAAGACGGCACACCGAATATTGTGACGCTCGGCGAATGTTTTAATATCAGCATAGCCCGTCCCCCCATCGTGGGAATCGCCATCCGCAAAGTGACTTACTCCTACGATCTGATCTGCCGCACGCCCGAATTCGCCATCAATCTGCCGACCACAGATATCATCGAACAAGTCGACGGTATCGGATGCGTCAGCGGGTCCGAATGCAATAAGTTCGAACGGTTCGACCTGACCCCCGTC
>JAGXLK010000026.1 GCA_018334735.1 Planctomycetota bacterium
GCCTGTATCGAAAATCGCCAGAATGGCTCCTTCCTTAACTTTTGGAAGAGGTTGATTTTTCGCAAAAAAATCGCCACTTTCACAAACCGGTCCGACAACGTCAACAATTTCCGTATCCAAAGCGTCGTAAGATTTGTCGTCATTTTTTACGATTTCCGGCATTCCATTTTGGGCTCGTGCTGGCCAGAGCCGATGAAACGACCCATAAAGAGTCGGCCGAAGCAGATCATTCATGCCTGCATCACAGACTAGAAACCGTTTTCCATGTCCGGTAACCTTGCGGTAAATCACCCGAGTCAACAGGATTCCACTCGGTCCGGAGACAAAACGACCGGGCTCTATAATAACCTGAGAATCCAAATTTTCAAGAAAAGGTTGCAAAGCGGCGGCATATTTTTCGGGTCCGGGAACTTTTTCGCCCGTGTATGAAATACAATAACCACCCCCAAGATTGATGGTGTCGATCTCACATCCAAGTTTGCTGAGTTCCTCTCGAAGAGCGGAAAGTTTCTCCAGGGCTTCGACATACGGGTCCGCTTTGTAAATCGGCGAACCCAGATGAACATGAAGTCCTCGAAGCCGAATTCCAGACATTTCAAGGGATCGAGATGCAAGATCAGTGGCAACTCTAATACTTATCCCGAATTTGTTCTCTTTTTTGCCGGTGGTGGTTTTCTGGTGCGTCCCTGCGTCTACATCTGGATTTATTCGCAGGGCAATATCGGCCGTTTGACCCATTTCGTCGGCCACCCGTGCTATACTCTCCATTTCCGCAGAGGACTCGACATTGAACATCCGTACGCCTGATTCCAAAGCAAACTCGATTTCCGCCGTCGTTTTGCCCACACCGGCGTAAACGACTTTGCCGGGGTCTCCTCCCGCCTGGATGACCCGAAAAAGCTCTCCGCCGCTCACCACGTCAAAACCGCTTCCCTCCTGATGCAACAGCGTGAGCACAGCAAGGTTAGGGAGAGATTTTACCGAAAAACACACGAGCGGGTCCCAGCGCCCAAATGCGTCCCTGATCATGCGGTAGCGTTTTTTGAGCAAATCGGAGCTGTAAACGTAGCACGGGGTTTCGAATTCATCAACGATCTGCTCCACCGGCGCACCATCACAATGGAGTTCATCGTTTTCGTAGTAAAACCCAGACCTTTTCTCCAAAACAAAACCCTTCTCAAATTTCAGCGGATTCTCTGTCCGAAGGTTAAAAAGGATACAGGGAAGTTTACGGTAAAGTCAATGACACCGGCTTCGGATATAACAAAGAAAGAAGTCTCTATAACCTCGTCGGAAGAAACTACTCCTCAAGCATTCCGAGACCTTCACGCAGATGTCGAACGGTTTTTATCCCTATATCAAGACCGGAAGGGACTTTTTTGTTTCCCGCGGGAACAATCGCTTTTTCAAAGCCGAGCTTCGCAGCTTCCGTCAGGCGCCTGTCCAGGTGACTCACCGCGCGGACCTCGCCCGAAAGCCCGACTTCGCCAATCGCCACGGCGTCCGCGGGAAATGGCACGTCCCGTTTGCTCGATATAATCGCGAGAGCCAGAGGTAAGTCTGCCGCCGGTTCGGCAACGCGCACACCTCCGGCCACATTGGCAAAAGCATCGCTGGGCCCAAGATTCAATCCCACACGTCTGTCCAGCACGGACAGAAGCATACCAAAACGTTTGTAATCAATCCCGCTTGCTTTGCGCTCGGGCGTGCCGTAAGAACTCGGTGTGACAAGTGCCTGAATTTCTACCAGTAGGGCACGATTGCCTTCGATGGCTGCCGTGACCACCGATCCGCTCTCCTGAGCGTCGCGTTCAGAAAGAAACAGTTCGCTTGGATTCGTCACGTCACGAAGACCTGTTTCGCCCATCTGGAAAACACCAATTTCATTTACAGAGCCAAATCGATTTTTCGTAGCACGTAGAATGCGGAAAGACTGGGAGTGCTCGCTCTCAAAATAGAGAACCGTATCAACCATGTGCTCCAGTGCTTTGGGCCCGGCAATCGAGCCACTTTTTGTCACGTGGCCGACCAAAAAAAGACCGGACGCCAGACGTTTCGCCTGGCGGATGAGTTCGGACCCGCTGGTCTTTAGGTGGGTCAGGCTTCCAATCGGTGAATCCAGATCGTCCACGATCACCATCTGGATGGAGTCAACAACTGTAACTTCAGGCTTTTCCTGTTCCAGAAGCGCAGCGATGGAGTCAAGAGATGTCTCAGCTGCCACCTGAAGCGGGCTTTCGCTTACCCCGAGCCGCTCCGCGCGGAGTTTTATCTGACTGAGCGATTCTTCGCAGCTTACGTAAATGCACGGGTGATCGCTCTGCGCGAGTTTACCCAGGGCCTGCAACAACACTGTCGATTTGCCGATGCCCGGTTCACCCCCGATCAAAACCGTCCCCCCGTGAAGAATACCTCCGCCGAGGACCCGATCGAATTCCGTTATGCCCGTCTGCAACCGCGCACGGGTCTCCTCGGGAATTTCAGGAAGAGTGTAGCTTTCAGCGGGGCGTGCTCCCTGGCCGGCACGGCGGAATCCGCTCGAATCACCTTCGGAAACCGTTTCCGCCAGCGAATCCCATTCGCCACAGTTCGGGCATCGACCGCTCCAGCGGGCAAAGGATGCTCCGCATTCGCTGCAGACATATCGGGCGTGCTTTTTTTTGCTCATTTGCCTTCCTTATTTTTGGGGCGTTCGCTCCGGCGGATTCCCTTGAAGAAAACGTTCAAGCTCTTCCCTTGTTGGGATGCCGGCTCGGCCGCCAAGTTGCCGGCATTTCAGAGCGGAAGTCGCGGAAGCAAACCGAAGCGTCTCCTCCAGATCCCGGCCTTCGGCCAGACTCAGCGCGAATGCACCATGGTAAACGTCCCCGCACCCGGTGGTGTCAATTACCTCAACATCATAAGCCGGTTGCCGCGCCATTGCACTGCCGTCATAACACCATGAGCCCCCGTCGCCATCGGTGATTACCGCCGCTTTTGCGCCATTCGGTTCTATTTCCTCATAAAGAAGCTGGCAAAGCTGCTCCGGGTCCTGTTTGTCATAACGATTCTCCGCAAACACCCGCGGGACAATGGCATAGTCAACAACTTCCAAGAGACGGTCTGGGCTTTCACCACCGGGTTCCAGATCGACGGTGACCGGTCGGCCCAAATCACGTGCGATACGCGCGGCCTTAAGAGCGGCCTCGGGCTGAAAATTGTCAATATGCAGAACTTTTGTATCACCGATAATCTCCGGTGTGATCTGCGAAGGCAATGTTTGAGGTTGCGTTTGGTCTGTCCACAGAATGCTCCGACAACCCGAGGAGGAATCGGCTATTACCGCTGCGGTGAGAACAGATTGACCTCCCACACGGCGCACGTGCGAACAATCAACGCCATCCTCTGATAACTGGCGGAGAGCAATCTCTCCGAGGGGTTCGGTTCCCAGCGAACCAATCCAAGCTGCACATCCCCCGAGCCGTGAAACTGCAACAAGCGCTGTAGCGACAAGACCGCCCCCCTGGAGACGAATCTGTTCCGCTTTCAACTTTTCATCAGGTGCCGGGAGCCGATGAGCTTCCAGGACAATATCCAGGGCACAGCAACCTATACCGATAACATCGTACATCACCCCTCCCATCCCGTTTTAAATCTCGCCGAATTCAATGATGACCATTTCGTGACCTGTGAAAGCCGCCAGTTCCGGGACGGTGTAGCCGCCCTCGTATGTGAAATCCAGTTTTTCTCTTTCCGGCGCTGTATAGACCCGTTTGGGAGGCCGTTCGGTTCGAATCCTGACTTTTGGGGCGAGCACAGTCTGAGCCTCCTCGATCACATCGAGGTCCGTGCGCCTTTCCGGCACGTAGTTCAAGATATGCAGAACCAACCGGTCCTGTTTCTCCTGTCGAAGAAGACCAACCCGAGCGGTACTGGGCAAATTTTCGCGAAGATATTTTTCTGGTCGCAGCAATGTAAGTGCGTTAGCCATGATTTGCCTGTAAATCCGGGCTCCTTGGTCCGCATAGAGCTGAAACAGCGGGTGAGCAAAATAAACCACGTTCTTGTTGCGCACGATGGCAGGATAATCGCTGACGCGGTCAAAGGGAGTCGGTCCATGCGAACAGAATTTTTTCCAGCTTCGATTAAAATAGGGTACTCCTACCCGGGCCAGGACGTTCGCGTCGCCAGTGGTTTTTATGCAGCAACCGCCATCGTACATCATATATTTGAACGATCCGATTTCTTGAGCCAATTCAGGATCGAGCTGGCAGATGAAGTTCGGGTCATACTTATGAGGCCCAATGTATTCAACACCGAGTTCTGGCAGAACGAAACGATCTTCCTCGGTCGCCATCCCACTTTTTCCGCTGGCTATCAGTTTCCCCCCATCACGCAGGAAGCACTGGATTTTCTCGACAAGAGAAGGCCCCATTCTCACTTCGTCGGGTAGGATTAGAACCTGATAGCAGCCAAAGTCACTTTCATTGTCGACCACATCGAACAGTTCATGCGTTTCCAGCAGCCCACGCACCGCTCCACCAATGCTGTCTTCGATTGCTTCGTCGTAAAAAACGGCAACTTCACTCACTGGTTGTGCGTCGACACACCACGGTTCTTTGTCCTGGACAGATTCGTAGACGTTTCCGATGAGATCGTACACGGCGGGGTCGAGCTTACCCCTGGGGTGGAGCTGATCACCGACACTGCAATGTGCGCCGCCGGCCAGCATCGAGAAACATTCAAATTCCAGGGCGGCCTGATTTTTCAACCCGCCAAAGTCGCCCCACGTTCGGTGGAAACGTGCTGTCATCCCCAGGGTGGGTTTATCGAAATTGCGGAAATAGCGCTGGAAAAGCGGAAAATGTGCGTAACTCCAGCCACCGGTCGGAAGCGATTCAATCTCGATGTGTGTGAAATGCTCGAGCCAGTCGGACTTGCCCTGTCGCAGGCAGCTATTGAAGAAAACGGATGCGTCGGGTCGAATCTGTTGGGCGAGTTTGCGTACCCGGGCCATTAACGCGCTCCTTTTATCTTCGTTCCAGGCACGGACGCTTTTATCATCATCGATATCGATGTCGTCGACCTGCATTTTTTCCAGGCAACTCCAGCAAAAACATGCCGGACTGGGGCCGGACCAGATATCCATGAAAAGCCCATCGATCTCGTAGTTTTCCAGCACCTCTTCCGTTATATCGAGCAGGTAACTCTGATAATCTTCGTTCAGCAGGCAGATTCCGTGCCAGGCCGCTTCAGTAGGGCCCGCCAGCCACATGCTTCCGTCGCGATTGATCGCCGCCCATTCCGGGTGGTTGTGTGCAGCCCATTCATCCCAGGCAACGGTGATGTAGGCTGGCACGCGAATATCTCGGTCGTGACAGGCTTCGATCATCTCCCCGAGCAGGTCGATTTCCAGGGAGGGATGTTTGGGACCAATTTGAGTGTCGTAGTAGCACATTCCATGGTGACCGCGGGCGAAAACCGTCACGCTGTCGACATGAGCCGCCTGCAAAGTGTCCGCAAAACGTTGTGGGTCAAAAGCCGATCCGACGTCTGGGATGTCGGGTGACGTGTGGAAATCCAGGTGGATTTGTCTAAACGGTAAATCTTGCATCGAACGGTTCTCCTCCAATTTAAATTCGCGTACCGTCGGGTATGACGGTGTTTTTGGGGACGACGATGACTCCATCCCGTACGGAAAAGAGCTCTTTGTCCACATCTTGTAGCCCTTTTTTGCCCGTGATGTGGACGTCCCGACCAATTCTGGGGTTTTTGTCGATGATGCAGTTCTCGATCACACATCCGGGGCCGATCCCCACCGGTGGTAAATCAGACAAATCGTCTTGATGTTTCGGCGTTTCGTAGAAATCTGCGCCCATGATAATCGCCCGGTCAATGCGGGTCCGATCTCCAATCGGCGACCGCAGTCCGATAACGGAGTCGGTGATAGATTCAGCCGCAATCTCCGAACCCGCGCCGATGATACTGTCGTGTATATGACATTCGTTGATCTTGGGAGGGGGGAGGAATCGCGAGCGGGTATAGACGGGGGCGTGGGGGGCGTAAAGATCGAAAACAGGCTGGCGGCTTGCCACTTCCAGATTGGCCTGATAAAAACTTTTGATCGTCCCGATATCCTTCCAGTATCCGTCGAAGGTGTGGGCGTTCACAGCGAAGCTATCCAGACAGCGAGGGATAATTTCAGCTCCGAAATCATCGCAATCCGGGTTGTCGTGAAGCACTTTTTCAAGCACCTCGGCTTTGAAAAGATAAATTCCCATTGATGCCATGAACATACGTTGATTATTGGCATTCTCCGACACGGCAAATTCGGGGTCGATGGTTTCGGCGGAGGGTTTTTCAATAAAAGCATCAACAGAACCCTCTTCGGACAGACTGACGATTCCGAACTCTGAAACTTCAGAATCGAGCACGGGTGTGCAGCAGATCGTGGCGTCGGCGTTGCTCTCTTTATGTTCCTTTACCATTCGGCTCAGGTCCATGCGATAGAGCTGATCCCCGCTCAGGATAAGCGTGAGAGGGGGGTTGTAATCGGAGACAAATCGAAGGTTCTGCCGCACGGCATCCGCTGTGCCCTGGTACCATTGACCGTCGGTAAGCGTCTGCTGGGCAGGAAGAATTTCCACCCATCCTTTGCTGAACGCGTCAAATTTGTATGTGTTCGCAATGTGTCGGAGCAGTGAGACACTGTTAAATTGTGTCAGGACGTAAACGCGGTTGACTCCGCTGTTCAAGCAGTTGGAAATCGGGATGTCGATCAGACGGTACTGGCCAAGGAGCGGGACCGCCGGTTTGGCCCGGTCGCGCGTGAGCGGATAGAGGCGAGCCCCACGTCCTCCCCCGAGGATGAGGGCGAGGACATTAAGGACCGGCTTCGGCTTCTGTTGGCGACTACCACGCATCTGTTAAGAATTGTCCTTTTTTGCTTTTTTGCTCTGTTTTTGGGCGATTTTGTCGGCTTCTTTGTTTTCTTCACGGGGCACATGTTCGGCCGACCAATTATCAAACTCCACGAGCAGCTTGTGGGCTGCTTTGTGAAGTTTGGCCAGGGTCCGATTCTTCACGCGATACTCTCCGGTGAGCTGGCGCACAAGAAGCTGGCTATCGGAGCGAATCGTAATATTTCTGCATTTCAGCTTCAGAGCTCTTTTCAGGCCGGCAAGCAGGGCTTTATATTCGGCAACATTATTTGTGGCTTTCCCGATCGGGGATCCCCAGCTCTGTAGTTCCTTGCCGCCAGGCGCTTTCAGAACCATACCAATCCCCGCGGAGCCGGGATTGCCCCGGGAAGAACCGTCGCAGTTCAAAATCATGTCGTCCGGCGTTTCTTCTGTTTCCTGTTTCCTGTCGGATTTCTCAGGAACCGAAAGCTCGATTTCCCTCTGTTCGATCGAGTTTCGCAGGGAGCGGAAGAATTCATCAATCTGTTCACGGGATATATCAGGCTCGAGTTCGTAAAGTTTATCCCAGGCAATCGCTCGATAAATAGCCTGGAGGATTTCCAACTCTCGCATATTTCCGCGATTCCTCAAGATTTGAGATGGTATTTTCTCGGCCCGAAAGCACAGGCTCCCGGACTCGTACCGTCAAATATGTCCGGGGCCAGTCCCGTTTCAGCGCCGTATTGAGCGGCGACATCTCTGATATCCTGTTCCGCGCTGGCATCGGCCAGAACTGCGACTGTGCCGCCGGAACCTCCACCCGTTATCTTGGCGCCGTAAATCCCGGTTTCAGGACCTTGCTCGCGGAGCAGTTTAACCAACAGATCGGTTTCAGGACACCCGAGCCCGCAGTTCCAGCTGTACGAACAGTGGCTGGCATACATCAATCCACCAGCTTCCACCAGAGCCGTTTTGTCGCCCGCCCGTGCACGTTTCAGGCATTCTATGAACGATTCGACCCGATAATTTTCGTAAACAGGATGCTCTGTTCCGGCGCGAACGTAATAGATTCTTTCCGGATCGACTTTTGTGACGGAATCCGTTGTACCTCCGTAACGGTCAAGGAACAGTTCCCCTTTGATGCTTTCGGGCAGTAGATGTCTGTACTGTTTCCGGTAGGAGGAAGGCCCTATGTTGCAGAGGTAGGGCTCATTGTCATCGCCTGAAAGAACCTTCGGCCCCACTTTGTCTAGGATTATCTTCAGCCCCATGAAGGCACTGATCCGGGCAGTCGCGTAGGCATCACCGGCCACGCTGTGTTCAACTCGACTGCTGATACCGAAGAGCTGAACGTCAGGTGGGAGTTTCTCGAGCCCGAGCACATCGGACGGCTGGCAACGGAGTGCAAGGAGTTTATCCCGTTCGCCCAGCGCAGCCGTAACCTGATCCATGATGCCGCACGGGGCGCCTACAACGCTATTTTCAACCATCTGCGCCAGTGTCGCGAGCTGTGCCCCGTCGATTTCCATTTCGTATGCCTGGTTGAGGGCATACATAGCAGCCACTTCGACGGCGGCACTACTGGCCACCCCGACACCAACCGGGATGTCGCTCCACAGCAGAAAATTCCCCCCGGTTTTCAGGTCCAATAAATTTTTGCTTTCAAGAACGGGTATAGCACCAACGACATAAGCTGCCCATGCCACATCTCCGTTGGTAGTAAAAAGATCATGAATGCGCGCGTAGTCGTCGCTGTCTTTTCCAGGCTTGAGTTGTTCCAGAGAAAAAATGGCTTCACAGGGACGATCCAGTTGTTCGAGCCACGTGCTCTTAACGCGGACTTCGGAATCGTCGCGGGGCTGATAACCAACAACCGCCCCGCGTCCGAGCGTGCTTTCGAAGACCGTCGATCCGCTGTAATCGGCAATTCCTCCCATTACATCGAGTCGAGCCGGTGCACGCCCGGCTGTGATTATTTGATCGGGCTGGAAAAAATCGGGACCGTGCTCACGCAAGTATTGCTCAAAGGCCGTCAGATACACGCCCTCCGGGTCCGGGGCCGGATAATCTTTGACAAGGTCCATTTTGTCTCCTTTTAAAGGGCGCCTTTTTACCCTTTAAGCTTTCCCTGTTCAGCGAAACTGTAGTACGTATCGTGTCCGACAACAACATGATCCAGGACTTTTATGCCGACAAGACTGCCGGCTTTCACGAGTCTGCGTGTCAGCTGCTTGTCCTGTGGGCTCGGTGTCGGGTCGCCGCTGGGGTGATTGTGGACGAACAGGACGGCGGCGGCGCTTTCGCTGATTGCATCTCGAAAAACTTCTCTTGGGTGAACGACACTTTCATTCAGGGAACCGATGGCGATTTGCTCCTCGCGAATCACGTTGTGTTTGGTGTCCAGGAGCAGACACATGAAAGCTTCTTTCTTCAAATCTTTGCATTTATCGCGAAAATGTTCAAAAACCTGTTTGCTGCCTTTGACCGTCATTCCCGGCCGGATTGGTTCATCCGAAAAACGTTTCCCCAGTTCGAGAGCGGCTCGAATGCGTGCCAGACGCGCCGAGCCGATTCCCTTGATCCCCATCACTTCGCTGTCTCCCGCGGACCAGAGATCCTTCAGTGTATCGAACCGTGAGACGATTTGCCGGGCCACCCCGAGGGCTGTTTCTTTATTTGATCCTGATCCGATCAGGATCGCCAGAAGTTCGGCGGTTGTGAGTGATTCGGCTCCGGCAGCGAGCAAGCGTTCGCGTGGACGTTCATCGGGAGGCAGATCTTTTATGGTCGGACGCCGCGACGGGTAGTCACAATATTCAGTGAGGGGACATTCCCCGCACCGGGGCGATTCCACGCAAACGGCCGTCTCCCGTTCGGAATCGGTGAGTGCCTCCAGGTCACGGTAAACGTCTTCGACAGTTTTGCCAGAGCTTTGGGCCATCTCCTGGGCGGCGAGCAGAATGCGCAGAGAAGCTTTGGCCGGTGAGGCGGAAGTAGAGACCGTGCCCAGTCGTCGGAACAGGCGGAGCAGACCGGGGTTTTCCCAGCACAGGGGACCGCTTTCCTGGATCTGTAATTTGTCACCCTCTCCAGATTGGTCCATTTGCAGGGTTTTGTGGATGGTTTGATAAATCTCCGGGTACGGTATGCCGTCGTGCGCGGAGAGCGTGCTTTTACGGGGTTCTCTCATTATTTGGTAAACGCTTCCACCCGGCTCAGTGGCTGGCGGTCGAGGTTGATATACCGCCAACCGGGTCGAGGTCTGGGCTCAAAAACTTTCGCTGTGAGGTGCTTATTGAATTTTGGATTTCCGAGTTTTAGCTGAAGCCGAATTCCTTGCTGGGGACGTTCGACGCGCAGACGACGCGGGAAATTGACCCCCCGGGTTTCTTTCCAGCGGTCCATTGTTACTTTGGTCTGGAGATTCCCGAGGAGGTCGTAAACCAAAATCTGATGGACGGCAACCTGTCTCCGGTCGATAAGCACTGTTCGGATGGGCATGCTTCGGATTTTCACATCAAAACGGTAATAGGCTCCATCCGCAGTCATAGTGGTAGAATCCCAGGTCAGCCCCAGCCATTCCGGAGCACCAAACCACAACATGACTTCGCCAGGTTGCACGAGCTGCGGGAGTCGCTCATAAGCCATCGGTCCCCCAATTATAACTTCGTGAGTATCCGGTATCTCTAACCAAAAGCTGTCGGCGCGAGCTCGCAGGCTGAATATTTTTTGACCGAGTTTCTCCGCACGCAACCAGAGACCGGGACGAAGGCTGTCGAACGCGATAATGCCGCCAAATGAGGGAAGTTTCTCCCATCCTTGGAGAGTCTTTTGTCGGATTTTCATGCTCAGGTTTGTATCGACTATTGTGGAGACTTCGGCTGCGCGTTCTCGCAGTGTCTGCAGAACTTCTTCCCGGGACGCAGTTTGGGGGAGAGGGCCGGGCGCTGGGGTAAATATACGACACCCCCCCCAGAAACTCATACAGAGTAGCCAGATCAGAATGCAGAGGATGGGGTTTTGTCGCCAGGTTTCGCGCATAACTGTCCCGAGCATTGGTTTAGAGACGGCGGATCGTGTGTCTGCAACGGAGGAAAACGATCGAAACCATGGGGAATTATAAGCCGGAAGAGTGTACCGTGCAAAA
>JAGXLK010000621.1 GCA_018334735.1 Planctomycetota bacterium
GGAAAATGGAGGAATACCTCGATCATCCACGATGTGTGGCCCTCGGAGAGATCGGATTGAACGAAAATACCGAAAATGAGCTTGAGGTGTTCCGGAGACAACTGCTGCTGGCAGAACAACGCGAAATGCCCGTGATCGTTCACCTCCCACATGTCCCAAAAACTGAAGGGGCAAGAATCATCGTGGATGTGATAGAATCGGAAAGGGTAACTCAGGAACGAATTTTGATCGACCACAATGACGAAGAGAGCATGCCGGTGAGCCGACAGACCAATTGTTTCTGCGGCATGACCGTCTACCCGTATTCCAAACTCTCACCCGAGCGAGTATCAGAGCTGATCGGCCAGTATGGAGCAGAAAGAATGATCGTTGCGGGATCCGCGGACTGGGGGGTTTCGGACCCCATTTCGCTCGTCAGGGTGGTTGAGCGCATGAGAGGGGATGGTCATCCGGACCAGGTGATCCAAAAGCTGGTGCACGATAATCCTATGGAGCTGTATGGACATTCTTCCAACTGGGAACCCCGTCTTGATATCAAGCCGGTCCCAGTATCCGAGTTCCAGCGTTGAAGCCGGAAAGTATGGCTACGGAAAGTCAATCAGAGAAACGGGTGGGGCGGTTGGGAGTATGGATAGAACTATTCCGAATCCCGAATTTTGCCACACTTCCCGGCGATATCATCGCGGGGTTCTGCCTTGTCGGCGGTACTGTCCAGGGGACTGTGGCAGAACTCCTCGGTCTGGTTCTTGCCTCGGTTTTTCTTTACGGTTTCGGGCTTGCACTGAATGACCTGTTAGACTTGAAACGCGACTCGCAGGAACGCCCGGATCGCCCGCTACCATCGGGGCGGATTCCGCTGAAGCACGTCAGAGCGGTGCTTGCTTTTTTGGGAATCGCGGGAGCAGCCGCAGCTGCAACGGCGGGGTTTGACGCGCTTCTGATTGCGCTTGGACTTCTGATCTTCATTGTCCTTTACAACGGCCCCGGGCGCCGAATAGGAGCCTTTGGCTTTTTTCTAATGGGCGTCTGTCGGGGCGGAAATGTCATTCTCGGCGGATCGATTGCGTTGCCGGCGCAATGGTCAATGCTATATTTGGTGGCCGCTATTGAGGCGGTCTACATTGCGTGCGTGACGGCACTGGCATCCAGGGAGACCGAAGGACCAATTCCAGCAAAATGGAGAACACTTGTGCCCCTGATACCCGCCGCTGGCCTGGGTATACTGATCGGGCGAGCCGGGTTTTCGTGGACCGGACTGGCGGCCGCCGTGGCGGCGGTCGGGTTTGTCCGGACGGCCCTGTGCGGGAACGACTCAGTGAAAAACGCAGCTCCGGTGATCGGTTCGCTTATTCGGGCACTCATCCCTCTGCAGGTGGCGTACATCGTGATAGTCGAACCGGATGCGAGCTGGTGGGCGTTGCCGGTGTGTTTGCTCTGGCCTCTGGCAAAGATACTTTCGTATGTCGCTCGTGGAAGCTGAAAAAATGAAAAAACTACTCGTCGTTCAAGTCGCTGCACTGGGCGCTGAATTTCTCTCCCATCATCGCCAAAAGCTCGAGCTGGCGGACATCAAGTTTAAACCCATTCAAACCGTCTTCCCGGCCGTGACATGCACGGTCCAGGCCTCGTTTCGGACAGGACAATTGCCAAATGAACATGGAATGGTAGGGAACGGGTTCTTCTCACGCGAACTCAGAAAACCGATGTTCTGGGAACAGTCATCGAATCTGATTAATGGGGATCGTATTTGGGACAGGTTTCGGGAAAACGGTGGGACAGTTGGTATGGTATTCTGGCAGCAAAGCCTGGGAACGCGGGCCGACGTAATCCTTTCGCCGGCGCCGATTCATAAACACCATGGGGGAATAATCCAGGATCTTTACAGTCGACCGGCCGAACTCCACTGGCATCTCACCAGCAAAATTGGCCGGAGTTTCAATCTTGCCGATTACTGGGGTCCGAAGGCTTCCATCAAAAGCAGCGAGTGGATTGTCGAAGCGACCCGACAGGTGATGGAAAGTCCGTCCCCGGATTTGCTTTTGACCTATCTGCCGCATCTTGACTATGAACTGCAAAGGTCGGGACCTCGATCGAATCAATCAGCGCAAACTCTTGAAGAGCTGAATTCTCTACTGAAGCGACTGCTGAGTCATGCAAAAAGTTGTGATTATCAGTTCGTGATATTTGGCGACTACGCGATGCATGAGGTGCGCCGACCCATTTTCCCGAACCGTATCCTCCTACAGGAAGGGTACCTGAGAACACGACGGGTTAAAGCAATGCTGTATCCTGATTTCCACACAAGTTCCGCTTTCGCTGTGGTCGATCACCAGATTGCCCATGTGATAACAAGTGACGAAGAAACGAAGGAAGAAGTGGAAAAGTTGTTCGGAATCCAGGAGGGAGTTAGCGATGTTCTCCGCGACACGAAGAAGCGCGAGTACAGAATTGACCACCCCCGGGCCGGGGATCTGGTTCTGGTTTCTGAACCCGATAGCTGGTTCGCTTATCCGTGGTGGGAACAGAGCGAAGCGGCCCCTGAATATGCATCGCATGTGGATATTCATAACAAACCGGGCTACGATCCCTGCGAGCTTTTCTGGGGTTTATGGCCGATCTCAGTATGTTCCGATGCCTCGCGCATCTGCGGCTCCCACGGTCTGGCTGGACCGGACAATCGCGTGGTGTACGGCAGCAGTTTCGACCTGCCGCCTGAAGGCCATTTGACGGACCTCTCGAATTACATCAGCGAAGAACTATTGGGCGATTAAAGGATAATATCCGGAAAGCTTACTTAAATAAAGGCTTACAACTTCTTCGAATTGGTCAAACCACTGCATTTCATGGTTGAACATCTGGAGTTTCATCTTGTATCCTAGTGGTCTGTTCAATTTGATTTTGTGGGTTCAGCCGGTCGTCGGTGGTTCAGATGCAAGGTGCAGTGAGAAGTTCGACCCAAGTGGGTCCACGCCGAACTGCAACGCCGCAGATGGGCCGCCGCCGTCCGGCCCGTAGGG
>JAGXLK010000622.1 GCA_018334735.1 Planctomycetota bacterium
GATTTTGTTGTTCTCTACGCAGGTTACGATCATGAGCGAAAGGGACTCCCTTATCTCATTGAAGCGATAGATCGGGTGGAGGACCAACGCATTAAGCTCATCGCAGCCGGTGCTTCGCCGACGGGTCATTATGCGAAGCTTATACGCCAGTACGGGCTCGACGAGAGGGTGATCCTGCCCGGTTACGTTGATGAGATTGAAAAACTTATGCAGGCTGCTGACGTGTTCTGTTTGCCCAGTCTTTCAGAAGGCTTTCCGCTGGCCGCTCTGGAAGCAGGGGCGGCGTCCCTGCCAATTGTTGCGACTCGTGTCGAAGGGTTAGAAGAATTGATCTGTGACGGTGAGAATGGGCTCTTCGTAAAACGCGACCCTGAAGACATTGCGGAGAAGCTTGATATCCTTGCCGCTGATCGGGAAATAAGACTCAAAATGGGAAGCCAAATGCGACAATTAGTTGCCAAACGCTATTCGTGGGAATCGGTCGCTCAAAAACATCTGGAACTCTACCAACAACTTGTTCATGAGTAAATCGGACGGGTAAAGATGGCTAAGAGAATCGCTGAAGGAAAACTTCCAGAGGCTTCTGAAGTCCTGTGTACCTCGGAGGGGCAGGTCAGACGTATCATTTTTGCCCGCCCACAAGGTGATCCAGGAATTTCGGTTGTGATCCCGTCACTCGACGGCTGGCGGGATGGGAATGTGCCGCAGTTGATTGGGCAGATCCGAGAGCAGACTCTTGATGATGTGGAAGTGCTATTGGTCATTGGCGTCAGTCCCAACGGGCGAGCGCGAAACGTGGGGGTGCGGCAGGCGCGGGGGGAATATCTGGTCTGCATCGACGACGATGTGACTCTCGGGCACGAACGGGTGCTTGAAAATCTCGTACAACCGTTCCAGGAGCGCGACGATGTCGGGATGACCGGCGCCTCCCAGCAAATTCCCCCCGATTCCAACGGGTTTCAGAAAAGTATCGTCCAGCAGGTCCCTCGAACCACGTTTCCCGTTCAGGATGAGCTGGTCGATAGCGATATGGTCACGCACATGTGTCTCTGCATGCCGACTCAACTCTACAAAGACGTTGGATGGGAGAACGAGGAGATTGTCAGCGGGACCGATCCGGATCTGCGATACCGCGTCCGCGAGGCCGGTTATCGGGTTGTGGTGGTGCCGGAGACCTGGGCCTACCACCCGGTTCCCGAGACACCGCGAGATTTCTGGCGGCAGTGTTACAGGAAAGGGCGCGACAGCGCCCGCGTTCAGCGCGAACATCCGGATCTGGTGCTGGAGCTGGATGCGGGCTACCGCGAGGAGTTTCCCGCGCGGCGGAGTCTGCTCTACCGGGCGGCACGGTTCGCCCTGACCGTTGGCAAGGCGTCCCTGACCGGGAAGGTTGTTCTGGCAATGGCGCGTATCGCTTACGCCTGCGGTTATGTCCAGGGGAAATGCACAAAATGAAATTGTTACGTTCAACGATGTTCCCATGAGGCTGTTTGGGGTAAAGCGACGACAAATCCAGCGGACAAAACCAGTAGTCCTTCAATGCCGGAGGATGCGACCACAGGCGACGCATGCAAGAACCCCGACGGCGCAGAGCGCCATCTCTGGAATGCGGCGACCGCGAGTCGCGGTGGACTACAAGGGAGAAACTATCCAGATACAGATAAGTTGCACAAAAACTTGCGCACTTTCTCCCGCGAAACCCCCACGGGTGGCGCCGCTATTTCGTTGTCGTTCCTTGTTGTTCTCCGTTTAGAGAAAAAGAGATGAGGTAAGGCGGAACGACATAGCGGTGAGTAAAACGTCCCGTCGGTCCGTTTTAACACACCGCAATCCACAGCGCGCCGTTGGCGCGCGGGACACCACCCCGGCCGGTACCGCCGAGATCCTGGGGTTCCGGAAGATGTTCGCCGCCGCAGGATGCACCAACCATCAGCCCCTGTGTGAAACCCGCCGGCGCCAGCCGGCTGTGGAGTGCGGCGATTCTTCGCCGCTATGCCGTTCGCTGTTGCCGTTCTCCGTTGTCGGTGTGGAGGAGCTATTCAGATGCCGGTAAGTTCCATAAAAACTCCCGCAATGGCAGGGCCACTCCAGTACTGGCTCCTTAAATTAGTCTTTGAAAACGGAATGAGATAGCATGCTTACGCCAATTCGGCCCGGTCCGACACACCGGCGCAGGGGTATATGTCAAGAACGCAGGTTAGTGGGAGCCTCAACTGTCAAGAATCAACAACTTTCATAAGCGCTTGAAGATTTGTGCAGTACCGCTCTACCGACTGGCGGGTTGCCCGGCGGGTGCGTTACAATTTTGTAAGTATGATAGCGTCTCAGAAAAAATGCAATCTTTGCGGCAAGACCGGCTTCCGTATTGTGTGTCACCATCCGCAGGGAAGCCTGGGACAATGCGTCAACTGCGGTTTGATTTTTTCTCCACAGCAGCTTCCTGACAAAGAGCATCTTAAGCAGTACGGTGCCTCCTATTACCAGCAAAAGGATGAAGATAGCCCCGGATTAGATTATTTTGCTTACGAACAATGCTGGCTCGAAGGAAGTCGGAAGAAGCTTGCCGCGATAGGTGAAGCGATAGGGGGCGGGCGTTTGTTGGACGTCGGTTGCGGGGTTGGATTCTTTCTCAAGGTAGCGCGGGAGGAAGGCTGGGATGTGATGGGCGTTGAGGTATCCAAATGGGCGGCCGAGAAGGCGCGGGAGATGTATGATTTAGATGTTATCAATTCCACCTTCGAAGCGGCCCACTTTGAAGACGGCAGTTTTGACGTCGTAACGCTCTGGCACGTCTTGGAGCACTGCCCATCGCCCACTAAGACACTCGAACATTGTCACGAAATCTTACGTCCCGGCGGTCTTATTGCTCTGGAAGTGCCGAATGTTGAGTCGCGAGCGGCGCGACGAAGTCTACTACGATGGGAACATACTGCCCCTCAGGAGCATCTTTTTTATTTCGGTCCCCGAACACTGCAGAAAATTTTGGTGAAAACCGGTTTTATGAATGTGA
>JAGXLK010000623.1 GCA_018334735.1 Planctomycetota bacterium
AACATCCAGCTCAAAAAAAATGACAAGCTTTTTTTCTACACGGATGGTGCTCTGGATATGTTCGAAAGCAGAGCGCGAGAAGAAGCGATTCACAAACTGCAAAACCTCCTCGAAAAAAACGCCGATTTCCCCGTGCAAAAGCTCGTCAGCAACATATGTGAGCAAGTTTCAGAAGAACCGCAAGATGACGTCTTGATTTTTGCCCTGCAGTTGCTTAACCGCCGCGCAAAAGAAAAACAAATTACTATCCCGAGTATTCCTTCGGAAGTAAGTCGGGTGGAAGATGTCATACTCCCCGCGCTCTCCGCTAAAGGTTATGGCGAGAGATACCTCTTCGCAGTAAAGCTCGCCCTCGAAGAAGCTATCATCAATGCCATCAAACACGGGAACAAACTTGATAGCACAAAAAAAGTGCGCACCAATTTCATCCTTGATGAAAACAAAACGATCATTTCGATTGCTGACGAAGGCGAAGGGTTCGATCCGGGAAGTATCCCGGACCCCATCGACGGTAAACAACTCGACTCCGTCTACGGCCGGGGCGTCGCTCTCATGAAAGCGTACATGGATTCGGTCGAATACAATGAAAAAGGCAATAAAGTTACCATGACAAAATACGCTCCCTGGCACTCTAAAAATTCGGGGCCTTGAAAACAATGCGCTCCCGCTTTGAAAATGAAGAACCCTCTGAAATTTACATCGAAAAACAGGGAGAAACCCTCGTTTTCGAGCTCTCCGGTCACGTGAATGAACTCGTCGCCGACGCGCTCAGTAGCAAAATCGACGAAATCTTTGAGAACAATCAGAACAAAGTCATTTTTGATTTGAGCAATGTGAGTTTTATGGGCTCCTCGGGGCTGGGCCAAATAATGCGCGTCTATCGGACCGTCAAAGATACAGACGGCTACGTTAAAGTCGTTAATCCTCAGCCGCTGATCGCCGACCTGTTCGAACTAACTAAACTGGACAAACTCATCGATATCTTCCCGACAGTCGACGATGCACTCCAAACTGAAGATCAAACCGACGGATAACGGGAATCTCCCAGTAAATAAGCTCTGTACATGCACCATCTTCGCAGCATTCCGGCGCCAAACCGGCCGCTATCTCCCGAATCAAGTTTTGACCTGGATTTGACCTAAATCTACTCACAACTCGCACAAGCGCCACGGAGAATGACATGAAAAGCAAAGTATACATCGCACGCTTCGGAAACGACGAAGATGACGATTCCATCTGTGAAAAAACGCGGCAGCTTTTTGAAGAATCCGGTATGAATTCGCTGTGCGCCGAAGGTCAACTCGTCGCTCTCAAAACTCATTTCGGCGAGATGGGCAACGAATACTATATCCCGCCGAAATACATCCAGCCGATAATTAACTCCGCTAAAGATCGGGGCGCCAAACCCTTCTTCATCGAAACCTCCGCACTTTACCGTGGGCAAAGGGCTAATGCCGTTGATCATTTCCAAACCGCCTTGAATCATGGCTTCGCGCCCGAGACCACCGGTTGCCCCCTTATATTCGTCGATGGGCTGAAAGGCAGCTTTCACCACGAAGTCGAGGTTGGGCTCAAACACTTCGACTCCGTCGCCGTTGCGGGTGATTTCCCGCTGATCCCTGCTACCCTCGTTATAAGCCACGCAACCGGACATGACCTGGCCGGTTTCGGAGGCGCCATCAAAAACGTCGCCATGGGACTGGCATCCCGGGCCGGTAAACTGCGTCAACACGAATCCGGCAAACCAGAGATAACTGAAGACTGTATCGGTTGTGGGACCTGCGCCAAATGGTGCCCCACCGACGCAATAGAAGTCGACGAAACCGCCGAGATTGATTACGACAAATGCATCGGCTGTGGTGAATGTCTCGCCGTCTGCCCTACCGACGCCGTTTCGTTCTCCTGGAGTGAAAGCCCGAAAAACTTCAACGAAAAGATGGCCGAATCCGCCTACGGCATCCTCAAAGACAAAATGGATTCCGTCGCCTTCATCACCTACCTCTGGAATATCACAGACGACTGCAATTGCGCCGGAAAAAAGATGGACCGGATCTGCGACGATATCGGTATCGTCGTCTCCCGCGACCCCGTCGCCATCGACCAGGCCTCCACCGACCTCATTAACGAAACCGCCGGCAAAGATGCAATCGCCGCTCTCTGGCCGGATAGCCACTATGAGGCCCAGCTAATTCACGGACAGGAAATCGGACTCGGCAGCCGGGAATACGAGCTCGTCGAACTGTAAAGGGCCGGGGACGGAATACGGGAGGGCAAAACCTCCGGGACGGCGTGGACGCAAACCGGCTTTCGAATGCTCTGCCGGTGTCGTCCGCCCCAGATTCTGCGCCGGGTGGCTGGATTGGATCGGAGGTCTGGTCCGGGCTCAACCTGTTGAATCTTGTGGGGGATCGTTTTATGATACTGGCGTATGGGCTGTATCGGAAAAGGTTATTTCTTTTTGGTTTTCACGAACTTGTTTCGATTATGAGAAAATCCGCTGAAAAAAATGCCGCCGACCTCTCATGTCCCAAATGCAATGATGTGGATATGGAGGAACTGCCCTTCCCGCGGAGCGACCTTGTTATCGACAGATGCCGCGAATGTCGAGGGCTCTGGTTCGACAACGGCGAGTTACAAGAGATATTACGTACAAACGCGGGGCACCGGGGTGTCCCTCCTGAGAGAGAGGAAACAGACCTGACCTGTCCGCGTTGCGGTGGGAGACTTTTTACCTTTGTCTACCCCCCTACGGACGTTACTGTCGATGCATGCGAAGATTGCGGAGGCGTATGGCTGGACCGCGGCGAATTTGAGCAAATTCGCGAATGGCACCATTCGCTCACGGAGAAGGAATTGGCGGTCCTGGAGGGGAAAGAAGAATCCACAACCCAAATAATGCGTCAGTTGCTGGTCGATGTCGAAACCGTCACTATGCCATGTCCCAGATGTGAGAAAGCCGCTCTTGAAGAGGTACCTCTCGATTATAGCGGGGTTATCCTTGAC
>JAGXLK010000624.1 GCA_018334735.1 Planctomycetota bacterium
GCTGCCGGAGGTTATCGTCAGGGGCATGAGGGTGAAGCTTCAGTCGTTGGTTGAAGAACTGGCCAGCGAACTCTCCGAGTTGAACCGGGTACCAAAAGCGCAATTTTGCTCACTTCTCCAGAGCCTGCCCTCCCCAATGCGGGATCGCCTTGCGGATGTAGTAATGAGAGATGGCCATCGGGGCTTGCTGGAGAGGCGTTTTATCAGCGTTGAGGAATTTCAACAGATGTTGGAAGATTACGCCGGTGACCAAACGCTGGCGCGGACGGATTTGATCAACCATATCCAGCAAGAATTTCGCGATCGTGGTATTGAAATGTCCTACGGCACAGTTGAGGAACGGTTCCGCCCGGATCCTGTTGTGCGGACGATGCCTTATTGCATCCGGCAGGTTTTTCGGGAGCTGGACGGTCACTACCGGACCGGCCTGATTCCGATTGAGGAGATGGTTGGCGAGGAAGATCCGGGCGAATGGCTGGAACGGAGCCGACGCCGATTGATGTTTCGAAGCCACAGCTCGATGCACCGTGCCATATCAGCGCAGACAGGTTTGAGTTATGCGGCAGTGCATAAAGCACTCACCGGATCGGAAAAAGCCGGCCGGATTCAGGTAAAAATAAAGAGATGTTTGGAAAGCTGGCTGGAAAAAACCGCCCGCGGGGAGAAATTGGATATTCCCGACAAATACAGGGGGGTGCCAGTTGAACAAATGCGTGTTTTGTTGCCGAACTTAATGGAGCAATTCGAAACGAAGAAAGCCCTGTACTTGGCGATTGCCCGCCAGACCGAAGTGGGTCCTGGCGCTGTTCGGCAATATTTTCAGGAAAATACCCGTCTCAATTACGCCCCGATGTCAGCCTATCGTGTGGGCTGCGAACTCGCCCGAACGCCGCGAGTCAGAACGAATAACTCGCCCAACTAACCGCGGTGTCCTGCCAGGTCCCTTTCCTCGATTATGTCCCTTCCTGCCAGCTTTCCAGATATTTCTGCTGCCGTTCGGTCAGTTGATCGATTTCGATCCCCATGGTGTCGAGTTTGACACGGGCGACCCACTTGTCGACTTCCCGCGGTACCGAATAAACCCTGGCTTCGAGTTTGTCAGCGTTGTTGACGACATACTCCGTATTGAGAGCCTGTAATGCGAAACTCATATCCATGACACCGGCGGGGTGTCCGTTCGCAGCCGCGAGATTGACGAGCCGGCCTTCGCCCAGCAAATAAATGCTGCGGCCATTCCCGAGGACAAATTCATCGACGTGTTTCTGAACTTTACGGTTGATTGTTTCGGCGAGTTCAGAAAGTTCGTCGATATTGATTTCAACATTGAAATGGCCTGAGTTAGCGACGAATGCCCCATCTTTCATTTTTTCAAAATGCTCACGGCGCAGCACATCCGCATCTCCGGTAACTGTTATAAAAAGGTCTCCCTGAGGAGCCGCCTCTTCCATGGGCATTACCTGGAATCCATCCATTGTGGCCTCCAGGGCCCGGAGCGGACTCACTTCGGCTATGATGACGTTTGCTCCCATACCCTTCATCCGCCGGGTGACCCCTTTGCCGCACATGCCGTATCCGGCCACGACCACAGTTTTGCCGGCCAGGAGCATACCCGTGGCGCGCAAAATCGCTTCTGTCGTGCTCTGTCCCGTTCCGTACCGATTGTCGAAAAAATGTTTGGTTTCGGCATCATTGACTGCAAAAACGGGGAACTGGAGAACTCCGTCTTTTTCCATGGCTCGGAGGCGAATTACACCGGTCGTGGTTTCTTCCATACTCGCGAGAATATCGGCGGCGAGATCGGTCCTTTCGGTCAGAATGGATGTTACCAGGTCAGCGCCATCGTCCATCGTGACATTGGGTTTATGTTCGAGCGCGCTGTTAATATGCTCGTAGTAGGTTTCGTTGTCTTCGCCTCTTTGTGCGAAGACGCTGATTCCCCATTCTTCGACCAGGCCCGCGGCCACGTCGTCCTGGGTGCTCAGCGGGTTAGAAGCGCACAGGACGAGTTCAGCACCTCCAGCTTTCAGGGTTCGCGCCAGATTGGCTGTTTCGGCGGTGATATGCAGGCAGGCGGACATCCGCACGCCTTCGAGGGGTTTTTTCTTCCGGAATCGCTCTCGAATTTGAGACAAAACGGGCATGTCCTTTTCAGCCCACTTAATTCGGCCCACTCCTTCGGGGGTGAGGCTCAGGTCCTTGGCGTCGTGTTTCACGTTGAACTCCATTGGTTTAAGAGGCGAATGCGAATGTCTGATAAATGACAGCGCGATAATCCGAATCAAACCCCGGCGGCGTCTCGCAACTGGTCGACTTTATCAGTTTTCTCCCAGAAGAAATCTTCGTCTTCGTAGCCGAAGGGGCCATACTGGGCTGTTTTCCGGTAGATGGGTCGCCGCAACCCGAGTTGTTCAATGATGTCCCCGGGGGAGAGGTCAAAACAGTCCATGGTGATTTCACGTAGTTTTTGTTCGGGGATTTTAGCGGTCCCCTCGGTATCGACGTCGACGGAAATCGGTTCGGGGATTCCGATGGCGTATGAGACCTGGACTTCGCAGATGTCAGCCAGTTCTGCTGCCACGATATTTTTTGCGACATACCGAGTTGCATAAGTTGCGCTGCGGTCGACCTTCGTGGGATCCTTACCGCTGAAAGCGCCTCCGCCGTGTCGGGCGCGTCCCCCGTAGGTGTCGACGATGATTTTCCGTCCGGTCAACCCTGTGTCCCCATGAGGTCCGCCGACAGCGAAGCGGCCGGTCGGATTGACGTGAAACGTGATATCATCCTGTTGGAATGCTTCCGGGACCCGGGGCATAATGACTTTTTCAATGATATCAGCGCGCAACTGGTCCGGCGAAACGTCTTCCTCATGCTGAGCGCTGAGCACGACGGTATCGAGCCGACAGGGTTTTTGCCCATCATATTCCACTGTGACCTGGGCCTTCCCATCGGGTCGTAGATAGGGTATCGTTCCGTCCCGTCGCACCGCTGCCAGTTGCTCCTCC
>JAGXLK010000625.1 GCA_018334735.1 Planctomycetota bacterium
AGAGAGAATCTTCTCGGACGAGTATGATTCCCCGGGGTTCTTCGTCTTCGGCGGCTTTTTCTTTTTCGGCTTGCGCCATTTCCTCGGCATCATCCGCGGTCAGGGCAATTTTACCAACGGCCGCGCCGGGGGAGGCAGGCAATCCGATGGCGAGCTCACGGTCGCTGTCCTCGGCTTGCTTTTTGTCGTCCTGGTCAAACTGTTTATGGAGAAGCTGTTCGATCTGTTGCGCATCGACCCGGCAGACGGCCGTTTTCTGGTCGATCAGACTTTCCTCGGTCATATCAACAGCCATTTTCACTGCCGCGGCGGCCGTTCGTTTGCCGGTTCGGGTCTGCAACATGAAGAGTTCGCCCTGCTGAACGGTGAACTCGAAATCCTGCATGTTTTTGTAGTGGCTTTCGAGCTTGTCTTTGATTTCGAGCAGCTGTTCGTAGATATCATTGTAGATTTTGTTGGCTTCTTCCGGAGATATTTCGGCTTCGGGGAACTCCGTGAGGTCTTCTTCGGGAAGGGAGTTGATATCCTGGGGGGTGCGGATCCCGGCCACGACGTCTTCACCCTGGGCATTGATCAGGTATTCGCCGTAGAGTTTGTTCTCGCCCGTGGCGGGGTTGCGTGTGAATCCCACGCCGGTGAGACTTGTGTGCCCCATGTTTCCGAAGACCATCGTCTGGACATTCACCGCCGTACCGAGAAGCCCTGTAATTTCGTTGATTTCGCGGTAACGGACGGCCTGGGGGTTATTCCAGGATCCAAACACGGCATCGATCGCGCGTTTGAGCTGAGCCTGTGGTTCTTCTGGAAACTCTTCGCCGGTATCTTTTTTGTAGACTTCTTTGAAATCTTCGACGATTTGTTTCAGGTCGTCGGCTTCGAGCTGGCTGTCGTATTTAACGCCGGCCCTTTCCCGTGCTTTGTGAAGGTATTCATCAAAATCTTGATGGGGGATTTTCATCGCGACGTTGCCGAACATCTGGATAAAACGTCGATAACAATCCCAGGCGAACCGTTCATCGCCGCTTTGTTTGACCAGCCCCTGCACGGATTGGTCATTCAGACCCAGGTTCAGGATCGTATCCATCATGCCCGGCATGCTCTGGGCTGCGCCGCTCCGGACGCTGACCAGCAGGGGATTTTCGGTGTCGCCCAGATCCCGTCCCGTTACTTCCTGCAATCGCTTGAGATGTTCAGAGACTTCTTCTTCCAGACCTTCGGGCCAATCGCTTTCGAGTTCCTGAAATTCCTGGCAGGTTTCAGTGGTGAGGGAAAATCCCGGAGGGACCGGCAGGCCGGCATTGGCCATCTCGGCCAGATTGGCACCTTTACCGCCGAGAAGCCACTTGAGTTCCGTGCGTCCTTCGGCATCGCCTTTTTCAAAGAAATAAACACGCTTTTTCTCTTCGGCCATCTCTCTACTCCTTCTTCTTAGCCCTGAGAAGCATTCATGAAAGTTCACTTTTTCGCAGAAATGCCATTTCCTGCTGACAGAAATTGTTTCCGATTAAAACGTCAATTGGGGAGTGAGTGCGACGGGGTGGTTTGTTGCGCGCTGCCGAGGGCGCCGCGCGCGTGCTCCGTGCGTCATGACCCCAAGCGGAAAATAAACCCTATCACAGGAAGTCTGGACATTCAAGTGAGCGCGACGGTCAGGTAGGAACCGCTGGACCACGGGGCAGCGCCCGTTTCTATATTCATTGAATGGTGGATTTCTGCGTTTCTGGCGGTGCTGAAAGCAGCCAGAGGCCGTATTACAGGCGGGTTTGTAAAATCTTTCAACGTCTTCGGTTTCGATGCCCTCATGGAATTGAAAAGACTAATCCACAAAAGCGTAACGCATGACGCACCAGAAAGCCCAAATGGCATCCCTGATACCAATTTTCTTCCCTTCAGCGTAGGTGCGGCCATAGTAAGAGACGGGAACTTCGAATATGCGCCAGTCGCGGCGGGCAATTTTCTGGGTGATCTCCGGTTCTATGCCGAAACCTTTTTGTCGAAAACTAAGCCCTGATAGAATTTCACGTCGGAAGACTTTGTACCCCGTTTCCATATCCGAGAGGTTCAAATTGCTCCAGAGATTGGACCAGAAAGTGAGCGTTTTGTTGGCGAGAAAGTGCCAGAAGTACAGGACTCTGTGAGGTCCCCCGAGGAACCGCGATCCGTAGACGATATCGGCCCGGTCCGAAAGTATCGGTTCCAGCAGGGCGCTGTAGTTTTCGGGATCATATTCGAGATCTGCATCCTGCACCAGCACGATCTCGCCGGCTGCTTCCCGGAATCCCGTCTGCAGTGCGGCTCCTTTGCCCATGTTTTTCTCGTGACGAACCACCCGGATCCGCTCATCGCCAATATCCTCAGCCTCTTCCCCTGTCCCGTCCGTGGAACCATCGTCAACCACGATGATCTCTTTATCGGTTTGTTCCTGAAGAACTCGTTCAAGGATATCTCGAATCGTTGCAATTTCGTTGTAGGCGGGGATGACGACCGAGAGCAGGGGGACGTCTTCTGTCGAGCTTGTTTTCTGGTTACTGTCCGGAGGGGAATTCGTCATAGATTTACCTTTTTTGAATCAGAATGTGTTTGGACTTCGATGTCATGCATACTGGCCCAGCGGGATCCCTTCAGGATAACCTTCTTTCTGCCAATAGTCCCGTATGGTCTCCGGCCAGAAATGCTCGAACAAACCCATATGATCGGGAGTTTCCAGTGACAGAATAGATTTCATGCGCTCCCGAGAGTTCATAATTGTTGTCCCTGTTTGTTGTTGGCCGGAGGCTTTTAGACGCTACAGAGAACGTGCGATCAAAGAGTATAAACGCGCGAGTCCAAACAGGCAATGCGCAACCCTGTGATCACCCGCGATTGACTTTTGGGCATTTCAGGCATATATTGCTGCAAATCCATAATGAGTGCAGAATTAGTTTTGCTGCGTAACCTCACCCGAATTCTCTGTTTCTGTTTAGAAGAGCGTCAAAATGGAAATCGTGCCGTCCCAAAGAGT
>JAGXLK010000626.1 GCA_018334735.1 Planctomycetota bacterium
GATGTTGGAACCGGTTTTCTGTCCCGTCGATTCGTCCCGGTAGTTCCCGTCTGCCGTCAAATTGAAGACGTTCGCCAGAGATTCGCCCTGTGGGTTCCCTATCGTATCGATCCATTCTTCCCTTTCCCAGACGTAGAATTTTCCCTCTTCGCCTTCCGATTCTGCGTCCAGAGCGGAGTAGTATCCCCCATCAGCTGCTCGCAGGTCGCGATTGACGAAGTCGATCGTTTGGCGGATTGTATCCGCGTAAAGTTGTTTTCCCATCACCTGATAACCTTCTGAGTAGGCGACGAGCAGCATTGCCTGATCGTAGAGCATCTTTTCAAAATGCGGCACTTTCCACTCGGGGTCGGTAGCATACCTGTGGAAACCGCCTCCGACATGATCGTACATCCCCCCCAATCGCATTGCGTCGAGAGTTTTCCGAACCATCTCGAGGGTATTGGCATCGCCGTTCCTGTGGTGAGCCCGAAGCAGATAAAGGAGATTTTGGGGGCTCGGAAATTTCTGTCCCGATCCGAACCCTCCATTCTGCCGGTCGAACCGTTCCGCCAGCTCGGAGATCCCGCTGCGGAGCACATCCAGGCCGATTTCTTCGTCGCCGGCAATTTTTGCCTCAGCTGTCAGCGCCTCTGTAATGTTGTCGGCGCTTCCTTTGACTTTTTCCCGCTCATTCTCCCACATTTCCGAGATTCGGTCGAGAATCTGTTTCAGGCCCTGTCGTCCTCCGCTCGTTCCCGGAGGGAAATACGTGCCGGCAAAAAAGGGTTTGCCCTCGGGCGTCATCAGGATCGTCAACGGCCACCCGCCCTGCCCCGTTATCCTCTGGCAGGCGTCCATGTAGATGCGATCGATGTCGGGGCGTTCTTCCCGATCGACTTTGACAGGGACAAAGTCCTCGTTCAGCACTTCCGCAATCTCCGCGTTCTCGAAGGATTCCCGCGCCATTACGTGACACCAGTGGCAGGTAGAATAGCCGATTGACAGGAAGACGGGACGTTCCAGTTCGCGAGCACGCTGCAGAGCTTCATCGCCCCATGGATGCCAATCTACGGGGTTTCGGGCGTGCTGGAGAAGATACGGGCTTTGCTCAAAGACAAGCCGGTTGAAATCTTCGCCACCGTCCTCTGGCAGGCGTTCGATGTCTTCGGGGGACGGTATTGGTTTCTCATCCGATTGCGTACCCATTTTGCGCTCCTCAATGTCGGTCGTCTCGATCGGTTCAGCAGCGGGTGAGAATCCAGATTTAGAGAACAGGTGCGAGTCGCGTTTGCAATCTGCTCATGGTATTCCATCGGCCGTTCAGTAAATCTCCCGAATGCGTCCCGGAGGCATTTTCAGGGGTTTTCTTCAATCTTAATTCCTCCGACCAGACGGCGGGCTTCGGCGAGGGAATTGGCTCTGACGGCGTAATCGGATGGACGGAGGACGTTTTCTGCGGCGGCTCGATCGGGTAATGGCAGGCGCGACTTTTCGACCAGGTTCCTTGCGAGGCGCGCCTTTGATTTTTCCTCCCTGTCACCCTCTTCCATGAGCTGGCTGGCTTTCTCCAACACACGTTCCTGCTGAATCGAAAGTATCTTCTCGACTGTATGCTGGGGGTCAAGATCGAGACGGGATCGGTCGACGCCTCCGAGCAGCATTTCGGCACGTAACAGGTTTTCGAAACAGTAGCGATAGTTGAACGGGTGGATGATGTGCGGTGCTTCCGGCAGCGTCGGCGGCCATTGCCCGTCTGAATTGTATGAATTTGTCAGATGGAACCAGACCTTGCCGGCGAGTTCCGGATCAACATTGTCTTCAACGTTCTTCAGTTTCTGGCGGACAAGTTTCTGCCACGGACGGAGCATCTGAGCCATAGGGGTCTTCGCCCAGAGCGATGCGCGCGCACCGTGCCACGCCGAATCGTCATCGAAATCCAGCGGATCGTCTATGGGGTCAATGTCGCGGCATGCTTCGTCGAACGTAACGAAATCCCCCATTTCTTTGACCTTCCCGATGACGTTTATCAGATTCTGTCGGGATTCGGGGGTTTTTTCGAAGACGTGATCGGGTTGGCTCTGGTATTTCAGCCGGAACCAGCCGTTTGTGCCGATGTATTCCGCGTCGTCGGCAAAAATAATGAGAGCCCCCTCGGATTCGTCGTCCGGTTGCGCGGAATACTTTTGTATCAGCGCGAGGTATTTATCAAGGGTGTAGTCTTCCATACCCATGAAAAACCGGACGCCGAACTGGGCGATACGGTCTGTTCTCAGAAATACGCGCAGGGAATCTTCGGGGAGACCGGCCAGGTTCTTGAACGGGAAATGTATGGCACGTTCAGTCCCGGGCAGATCGTAGTTGAATCCAAAATCGTAGAAAGCTTCATCGGAGGTTTGTTCTTTTTCGTAGATCTCCGGGCGTAACGGGTTGCCATCGGAGTCGCAGGACCGGCTGTAGGCTTCAAAATCCCCGAGGAGGTTTTCGTAACCCGTCTCGACGGCCTGTTCGGGGACGTAGTTGCGCCAGCCACATTCGGGATTCCAGAAACTTTTTGCCCGATGACCGAGGTGGTACTCGTATGTTTTTTGGGAGAATCGGAGCGACCAGATACCGTCTTCTTTGGGGAAATTCGGCAGCATGGGATGGGCGTACGGTGACCCCATAAATTCGCATTGACCGGATTCGACGGCCTGAAGGAGTTTCTGCAGCACATCCGGTGTGAGATTAGCGATGGTGTCAAGCGTATATCCGGACGCTTCGAAGACGTATTTGGTGTCCGGAAAATGCTCGCGCATCGTGTCGAGTAAGAGCTCATATGAATTGCGGATGACGTATTCATAGCGATCCGGGGTAAGGTAGGCATAGTTAAGATTGGCGTGGAAGATGGCGATATAATTCATATGTTCTCCCGCGGCAAAAGGTAAAGTGACCTTATTTTAACATCAGATGGGATTCGATGCAGCAGAAGATGGGAGGTTAAACGACAACGCGGGGTTGTGGACCGCCGGTAGTCCCCC
>JAGXLK010000627.1 GCA_018334735.1 Planctomycetota bacterium
GGGGACGACGATTACTTTGGCGATATCTTTGCCTTCGATGCGTTTTTTGATGCCCTCAAGGTCCAGCGCCTGCTGCCGAAGCAGCTCTTCATCGGCATCCCTCTCGGCCATCAAGCGGTCGCGCACTTTTCCATTTATCTGCACCGGGATCTCGATTTCATCGAAACGAGCCGCCTCCTCATCAAAATCCGGCCATGGCTGGTCGATCACGCTCGCCGGGTTGCCCAGTTTTGTCCACAGTTCTTCACAAATATGCGGGACGAACGGAGAAAGCAATAACACGATATTTTCCGCGGCAAAGTGGAAGAGATTGAACGAATTCAGCTCCGCTTCGGATTCCGTCCCGACATAGCTCTCAAGCATATTCAACTCAGAGACTTCATTGAACAGCTCCATCACGGCAGCGATAGCCGTATTGAAATGCCAGCTCTGCTCAATATCTCGTGTCACTTTCTTGATCGTGGCATGTGTGAGACGATAAACTCTCAAGTCCTGCCCATCCAGATCATCCCCTCTCAAACCGTGAGCGGGAACGTGATCGAAATCCTCTTCGTGGCCGGCAATTGCATCCCAGAGCCGGTTGAGGAAACGGTGGTATCCCACGATGCCGCCCTCTTGCCATTCCGCATCCTTCTCCGGCGGGCCGATCGCCAGCGTATACATTCGGAGCGTATCAGCCCCATATTTTTCGATCACTTCATCGAAAGAAACCACGTTTCCTTTCGATTTACTCATCTTCTCAACGCGAGGCGTTACTTCGATCTCCTTTTCGAGCCGTTCCTCCGTGCTCACATCGAATTTGCATTTGCACGGCTCACTCACGCTATCGCCGGTCGTGACTATATGCCCACACCGATCGCAAACATAACTTGCTTTGCAGATCATGCCCTGCGTGAAGAGTGCTTCGAACGGTTCGCGAAATCCCACTTCGCCCTGATCCTGCAGGACTTTCACAATAAACCGTGAATAGAGAAGGTGTAAAACCGCATGTTCAACACCACCGATGTATTGGTCCACCGGAAGCCAGTAGTCCACCAGCTCGCGATCGAAGGGAACGTCTTCGCATCCGGGGCTTGTGTAGCGCAGAAAATACCAGCACGAGCAGAGCCACTGCGCGATCGTATCGGTCTCTCGCTCAGCCGGCCCGCCGCAACGAGGACATGTCGTTTCGACAAAATCATCGACGAAAGCCAGAGGGCTCTCTCCGCGTGGTGTAAAATCGACTTCCTCGGGAAGTTTAACGGGCAAATCTTCTTCGGGGACGGGGACGGAACCGCATTTTTTACAGTGGATAACCGGGATCGGCGCTCCCCAGTAACGCTGGCGGCTGATCAGCCAGTCCCGAAGGCGATAACTGACATCCCCTTCTCCCATATCGTTCTCTTCAAGGTATTCTATGACCTTGTGGACGCCCTCGCGGCTCGGCGTGCCGTCAAGAGAACCGCTGTTGACCATGGTTCCGTGTTCTTCGAACGCCTCTCCCATAGTCTCCACATCGATATCCCCATCTTTCGGTTGGATCACGACACGGATTGGCAGATCGTATTTCCGGGCGAACTCAAAGTCTCTCTGGTCGTGGGCCGGCACGGCCATGATCGCACCCGTGCCGTATTCCATCAGCACGTAGTTGGCTACCCAGAGGGGAATCCTCTCACCGTTAACCGGATTGATGACATGACGACCGGTAAAACAGCCCTGTTTATCAATCGTCTCGCCGGAGCGGGCGAACAGACTCTGCCGTTTTGCTTCAGGAATGAATTCCAGAACATCTTCTTCCTGGTCGGTACCCGCGACCAGGTCGGCCAACCCCGGGTACTCGGGTGCGAGACACATGTACGTCGCCCCCCAGAGCGTATCAGGACGTGTGGTGAAACACGGAATCGTCTCATCGCTATCCTCAAGCGGAAATTCGACGAGCGCCCCCTCGCTTCGGCCAATCCATTCCGCCTGCATTCGTTTCACGCGATCCGGCCAGTCGTCCAGTTGCTCCAGATCATCCAGAAGCGGTCGGGCATAATCGGTAATTTTGAAAAACCACTGTTTGAGATCTTTCTCTTCAACCAGTTCCCCGCACCGCTCACAGCGGCCGTTGACAACCTCTTCGTTGGCCAAACCTGTCTGACAACTCGGGCACCAGTTCACCGGCGCGTCGGCACGATAAGCCAGGCCCGCTTCATACAATTTCAAAAACACCCATTGCGTCCATTTGTAATAGTCCGGCTCGCTGGTGTTGACTTCGCGCTCCCAATCATATTCCACACCGAGAGATTTGATCTGTTCTTTCATCGTCTCGATGTTTTTCTTGACCGATTCGGCCGGGGGAATTCCGCTTTTGATAGCCGCGTTCTCTGCCGGCAATCCAAAAGCATCCCACCCCATGGGCGCCAGGACGTTGAATCCGCGCATCATTTTGTACCGAGCCACCACATCGCCCATGATGTAGTTGCGCCCGTGGCCCACGTGCAGCGCACCGGAAGGATAGGGAAACATTACAAGGCAATAGAATTTCGGATCGTCAGCCAGATCGACTGCACGGAAGACATCTTCGCTTCGCCAGTATTTCTGCCAGTAATCTTCGATCTTTTTCGGATTGTAAGCCGTATCATCCATGCTGTTGCTTGCTCCGCTGGATCGGGGAAACAGTTTTCATGCAATCTCAGGCAGGATACCGATTATATCGCCCAGCTGCGCCGGTTCAAACGAATTGAGGGATTTCAGCGTTGAACGCATTAAAAGAGTTCGAAGGGACGTAAGAGACGTAAGGAACACAGGTCGGGGCGAAAGCGCCGTCCGCTGCTGTTTTTAAGAGGCGGCTTCTCTGGTATACTTGGAAACAAATCGAGCCCTGTTTTCGGCTGGAATGTCCAAAAATGACAGCAAACCACCTCTATCTCGCTTTCGATATCGGAAATACCACGGTCCGCATTGCCGTCCGCGGCACGCAGGGATGGGAAACCGTGGAGACCATACGCACTCGGCCGCTGGAGAACCTGCCGGA